>NZ_JBZVFJ010000003.1:0-70577 GCF_058402725.1 Fundidesulfovibrio sp.
CACGTAGCGCCCGAAGGCCAGGCCGCCGAAGAGGCTCACGGCCGAGATGGCGACGCCGCAGGCCAGCAGCTCCAGGCCCGAGTCGCGCAGGGCGGCCAGCACCCCTTCGCCCGCCTTGAGGCCCACGCAGGCCATGAAGAACAGAAGCCCCAGCTCCGAAAGGAGCCAGCGAGCCGCCTGGGGCATGCGCCCGAAGCTGGGCAGGGCGGAGCGCGCGAAGCCGAACACCAGCCCCGAGGCAAGCAGGCCCCCGGCCTGTCCGAGCCCCACCGTCACCTCGCCCAGCCGGAACTTGAGGGCCCCCAGCCACAGCCCCAGGAGCACACCGCAGACGAAGGCGATGAGGTCGGTCTCCACCATGGAGCGCTCCACATAGCCCAGGGCCTTGACCACCGCGTCGAGCCGGTGCTTGAGCCCCGCCACGGTGAGCAGGTCGCCCTTTTCCAGCACGATGTCGGGCCTGGGCGCGATGGGGATGTGCGAGCGCACCAGGCGCACGGGGGTGCAGCCCTGCCTGGCCAGCACGGTCAGCTCGCCCAGGCTCCTGCCCGCCGCGTCCTGGCTGGTGACGGTGATCTCGGCGGTGTCGATGACGTCTGAGAGCAGGTCCGTGTCGAACACCTCGCGGCCGATGCGTTCCGTCGCCAGGGGGGCCATGCCCACGGGCATGGAGAGGGCCACCAGGTCGTCCGCTTCGAGAGGGTCGCCGGGGGCGGGGACGAACACCTCGCCGCCGCGTTTCACGGCCTGGAGGGCGCAGCGGCCGTTGCGGCAGATGTCCAGGCGCTCGAAGGCCAGTCCGGCCAGCTCCGGTCGCTCCACCTGGAAGGCGCGCAGCTGGGGCGGAGGGAAGGCGGGCTCCAGATCGTCGGCGTCGTCGCGGAACTGGCGCTCGCGCGAGAGCAGCTGGGCCTCGGCGGCCAGGTCCACGCGCAGCGCCACGGGCGCGAAGCGGATGAGCGCCAGGATGCTGAAGAGCCCCACCAGGTAGGTGAGGGCGTAGGCCGAGCCCATCTGGGCCAGGGCGGTGTGGGAGTCCGGGTTGGACTGGATGAGCGCTTCCTGGGCTGCCACCAGGGTGGGCGAGCTGGTGAGAGTGCCCGCCAGCATGCCTGCCGAGGAGGGGGCGCTGAAGCCCCAGAGGTGGCCCAGGCCCAGGGCGGTGGCCCCGGCCAGCAGGGCCACCGCCACCGTGAGGGCCAGGTAGCGCGAGCCGTCGGCCAGCAGGATGTTGAAGAAGCGCGGCCCGGCCGTGAGCCCCACCGAATAGATGAACAGCGTGAAGCCGATCTCCTGGAGCATGGGCGGCGCCTTGAAGCCGAAGTGCCCGAAGAGCATGCCCGCAACGAGCACGCCCACGGGCGCGGAGAGGTGCACTCCCCGGAAGCCGAGCCTGCTGACGGCGTAGCCCGCCGCCAGCACCGCGAAGAAGAGCAGCAGGGGCTGGAGCTCGAAGAGCTGGGCGAGGTCGATGACCATGGACGGGTTTTCCTCCGCGCGCATCCCCGCCGGGACGCCGGGTTGAGGGCATGCCGGGGCGGACGCCGCGTTGCTGCGGGCCGTGTTCGGTGTCTGGTCAGGCCCCGCGTTCCAGGGGGGCCATCTCCTCCAGGGCCTCCAGGTAGCCTTCGGAGTGGTCCAGGTAGAAGGCCAGGCCTTTGGAGAAGTTCTTGCCCAGCAGGCCGTCCAGGAAGAGCTGGCTGATCTCGCGCTTGCGCAGGAGCACCTGCTGGGAATGGGAGAAGATCTGGCGCGTCTTGGGGTCCATCTCGGCCAGGACGCGGGCCAGGGCCTGGCGGCCCCGGGGCTGATACATCCAGAAGTAGAGGAAATCGAGCGAGTTGACGATGACGGCGTTCACGAGATCCGGTCTGTCCTTGCCCAGGTCGGCCACGAAGCGCTTGGGTTCGGCCAGGATGTCCAGGCCGTCCACGGTGGGGTGGAGGATCTCCAGCTTCTCCTGGACGGCCAGCATCTGTTCGATCTTGTCGCGGTAGTCGCCCAGGCGCTGGGCCATGTTGCTCTCGCGGTCGGCCAGGCCCTCGATGATTCCGGCCACGCAGTCGGAGGCCAGCTTGGAGATCACGGCGGCCCACTGCTGGAGGATGGGGGCTGCCAGGGAGGGGTCGTGGGCGGAGATGGCCGCGCCGAGGGCCGCGCTGAAGCCCATGGCCAGGGGAATGGAGAAGGCGCTGCGCAACAGGTTCAGGAAGGCGGCCTTGCGCGGCAGGCCCCGGTAGAGGTTGTGGGAGCAGATGTAGAGCCCGTTGACCATGGCCATCACGGTGTAGAGGAGCGTGGGGCTCGTGGCCACGCTCACGCCCAGGCCCCGGTCCAGGAGGAGCGTCTTCACGAAGAAGTCCAGCAGGGGCACGGAGAAGCCCGTGAACATGAGCGACTCGCAGAGACGGTCCACGCTCACGTAGTCGTTCCACTTGAGCAGCGGCGTGCGCGAGATGCCCCCGCCGCCCAGCACCGACTGGATCACGTTGCGCAGGCCCGTGATGGCGAACCAGATGACGGCCCCGAACCAGGAGAGCACCCACCAGTCCTTGGTGAGCAGGAAGGTGAGCATGGCGGGCAGGAACCCGGCCAGCACCTTGAGGGTGTTCTTGAGTCCCGTGGTCAGGTAGGTCCAGGAAAGCCCCTTGCGCGGCGCGGGGTCTGACCGGTCCTGGCGGCCCAGGGCGTTGCCGCAGCCCTTCTTGACCCCGCCCATGATGAGGATGTTGCTCTCGCCGGGCCTGGCCGGGAAGAACCCCCGGGACTTGAACTCCTCGCGGGCCTTGAAGCCCAGCCAGCGCATGCCCCGGGTGCGCCTGGCCCAGGCGTAGAGGGAGTCCAGGGACGTGTGGGAGCTTTCGCGGGGTTCGCGCACGGTGCGCGGGTCCACGCGCAGGCCCACCACCATGGCGCGGCCCGCGTCGCGGGTGAAGGCCCAGGGGGCCTTGCGCGCGGCGGGGGGCAGGGTTTCGCGGGCCACCATGCCCATGCCGTAGCCCCGGCAGGACTGGCCCGTGGAGTCCGAGCCCATGGAGGTGCGCAGGGGCCTGTCGCGGTACTGGGCGTGCAGCGAGGGCAGGGCGCGCAGGGCGGTTTCCAGGCGCTCCAGGCGTGCCGGAGCGTCGGGGGCGTCGCTGGCGCGCAGGGCGTCCATGCGCCCGAGCACCCAGCGCTTGAGGGGGATGAGGCTTTGGCGGTTCATCAGGTGCTGGAGGCGGGCGATCTCCACGGGGTCCTTGGCCTGGCCCATGGCGGAGTTGCGCAGGTTCACGGTCTCCAGGTGGGTGATCCTGCCCCGGCAGAGGCGCAGGATGTCCAGCACGTCTTCCGCGTCGAGGCAGCAGAGGTTCAGGATGAAGCGGTTGCCCGCGCGCAGGCGGGTAACCTCCTCGATGAGCTGCATGGGGCCCTGGGAGGCGCAGTAGAGGGGCGCGGCCTCGCCGTCGTCGGGGATTTCGCGGCTCACGAGGCTTTCGAGGTAGTCGTCCATGAGGGCGTCGGCGTCGAGGAGGTCCAGCTCCTCCATGAGCTCCTCGACGGCGGGCCGATCCTCGGGCGCGGCGGAGGCCAGTTCGGCTTCCAGGGTCTGGTGGCGGGCCTGGAGGTGGGGCATCAGGCCCGCGTGGAGGTACTTGCCCAGGTGCACCAGGGAGGCCTGGCCCGAACCCACGGCGGCCAGGAAGCCCTCCGCGCCGAAGGGCTTTGCGTCCAGGCCGAAGTAGGAGTTGAAGTCGGGCAGGACGGTTTCGTTGAAGGCCCCCAGCACGTGGAGCAGTTGCTCCTGCTGGAGCTGGGCCAGGCGCTGGCCCTGGCTCATGAAGCGCACCACCTCCTCGTGGCGCAGAAAGGCCAGGAAGTCCGAGCGGCCCGAGAAGCCGCGCGGCACCCAGATGATCTTGGCCTGCTTCTCGCGGTAGCGGGTCTGGAATTCGATGCCGATGCGCACGGTGATGCCCATGATCTCGGCGGCCGAGAGGAGCTCCTCGGCAGCGCCCTCGGGCACGAAGTTGTAGTAGATCACCGTGAGGTGGCGGATGCCCTTGATCCAGGCGTCCATGATCAGGTGCGTGGCGGACTTGCGGCCCTTGGTGTTGGCGTCGTGGACGTGGTTGTCGAAGCTGATCTGGGTCCACTCCTCGGGCATGAGCGCCAGGTGGCTCTGCCGGAGCTGGCGGGCCACCACGCGGGGCTTGCCGGTGGCTGCGGCGCGGAAATCGCGGGCCAGTTCCAACTGGCGGCGCGGGTCGCCTTCGGTGCGCACCAGTTCCTTCATGATCTGCATGAGCACGCGGGCGGTGTTGCGCTTGAGGTGTGTGGCGGCGGTGCTCATGGCCTCGGCCTGGAGGGCGCGCAGGGCGTTGATGCGGTCGTGCGCCTTGCCGATTTCCAGCGATCCCAGGAGGTTGGCTGCTGCGTATGCCGTGCGCAGCCCCTGGCTGGCCGCAGTCTCCTTGATGCCGCGCGGGTGGAGATAGGGCGTAAGCAGGTGCTTGACCCCGGAGAGGTCTTCGCGGCCGAGCACGTCGTGGACGATGCCCAGCAGTTCGTGGTCCTTGCGGTCGAAGAGCAGACGGTCTTCGAGCGTGCGCGCGCCGTGACGCATGGATGGCCCCTGCCTTGCGGTCATTTTCCTAACACCCCGGAATGAAAACAAACACGCGGGGGGAACCTTGTCAAGCCGCGCGAAGGCTCCCTTGACGCGGCCGCGCGCCGGGGCTAGCCAGGGCCACCGGCAACCGGCCGGGAGGCGCGGCCATCGGATCGCGCGGGGGGATCGCAATGCTTGGCATCCATGATTTCTGGCTGTTCGTCGCGTCCGGGGTCCTGATGAACATCGCTCCCGGGCCGGACAACCTCTACGTGGCCGGTCGGGCGGCGTCCCAGGGGTTCCGGGCGGGCGCGCTGGCGGCTTTCGGCATCGCCTCGGGGTGCGTGGTGCACATCCTGGCCGCAGCGCTGGGGCTCTCGGCGGTGATGGCGGCCTCGTCCACGGCCTTCACGGTGGTGAAGCTTGCGGGCGCGGCCTATCTGGTCTGGAGCGGGCTCTCCCTGCTCCTGGCGCGCGGCGGCGGCGAGGCGCGGGCGGTCGCGCCCGAGGGCCTGGCCCGGCGCAAGGTGTTCACCCAGGGGTTTTTGACCAACGTGCTCAACCCCAAGGTGGCGCTCTTCTTCCTGGCGTTTCTGCCCCAGTTCATCGACCAGTCCGCGCCGGGCAAGGCCTTGGCGTTTTTGACCCTGGGGTTCGTCTTCAACCTGACCGGCACGGCGTGGATGCTCTGTCTGGCGTGGTCCTCGGCCAAGGCGGCGTCCCTGCTGCGCGGCAACGGGCGCACGGGGTCGTGGCTGGGCCGGGCCACCGGGGCGCTCTTCGTGGGCCTGGGGGTGCGGTTGGCTCTCTCGGACGCCCGGTAGCCGGAGAGGGGGCTTGCGCGCGGCGTCGCATTGGCGTATAGGCCGTTTGTCCAAGGGGGAGTAGCTTCCCAAAGGCAAAGTCAACATCCTGGCGTGCCACGCCTGGCTTTGCCGTCGGTCCAACCGATGAGCGAGACCTTTGGCATGAGTCCACTCATGCCGGAGGTTTTTTCTTTTGAAAGCCTCCGGCGAACCGAAGACCGCCTGGAGGCTTCATGAACGCCGCGAAACGTCTCGTCCCACTCTGGATCGCAGCCCTGGTCGCGCTACCCGGGCTTTCCCTGCGCCTGACCGGGCTGGAACTGCCCGCCCCCGCCGTGACGTTGCTCACGGGAGCGGCCGTGCTGGGGGCCTCTTTTTTGTTGCTCTGGGCCTGCGACGTGGCCCAGAAGGACATCCCCCAGACCCTGGCCCTGGCCGTGGTGGCGCTCATCGCCGTGCTGCCGGAGTACGCCGTGGACATGTACTTCACCTGGCAAGCCGGTCAGCATCCGGGCTCCGAGTACTCCCATTACGCCATCGCCAACATGACCGGGGCCAACCGTCTGCTCATCGGCGTGGGCTGGGCGTCCATCGCCTTCATCTGCTGGCTGCGCACGCGCGGCCCCGTGCACCTGGAGGAGGAGCGCTCCACGGAGGTGGCCTTTTTGGGGCTTGCGACCCTCTACGCCTTCACCGTGCCGCTCAAGGGGAGCCTGACCTGGTACGACGGTCTGGTGTTCGTGGGGCTTTACGCGTGGTACATCGCGGTGGTCAGCCGCCGTCCGTGCGGTGAGGTGGAGCTGGAAGGCCCGGCCGAGGTGCTGGGGCATCTGCCCCAGGGGCAGCGCCGGGCGGCCACTGCGGCGCTGTTTCTCTACGCGGCCGGTGTGATTCTGGCGGTGGCGGAGCTGTTCAGCGAGGGGCTGGTGGCCACGGGCAAGGTGCTCGGGATCAACGAATTCCTGCTGGTGCAGTGGCTTGCGCCCATCGCCTCGGAGGCCCCGGAGTTTGTGCTGGCGGTGATGTTCGCGATGCGCGGTCAGGCGGGCGTGGCGCTGGGGAGCCTGCTATCGTCCAAGCTCAACCAGTGGACGCTGCTGGTGGGGATGATCCCCGGGGTGTACGGTGTGTCCTCGGGGGACCTGACGGCCTCCATGCCCCTGGACGGCGTGCAGATGAACGAGGTGTTGCTCACGGCGGCGCAGTCTCTGTTGGCGGTGTTTCTGCTGGTGCGGCTGCGGTTGTCCATGCGCGGGGCCGCGACGCTCTTCGCGCTGTTCGTGCTGCAGTTCGCGTGGCCCGCGCTGGCGGGTTTGACGGGTCTTGCCCATGCCGTGGCCATGCCGGAGCGCGTGGCGCTTTCGGTGCTCTATGCGGTGTTCGCGGCGGTGCTGCTGGCCGGGAACATGCGCCGCACGGCGGGATTCGTGCGCGCGTTGCGCTGACGCGGCGGATTTGAAACAATCGGCGCTGTTGCCGTGCATCGGCCCGGGGTGAAGCCCCGGGCCTCGGAAACGAAGGAGGCTCCATGGGACGTTTTGGATGCGGGGTGGCCGGCGCCGCCCTGGCCGCGCTGATGCCCTTGTGCGAGGCGCTGGCCGAGGAGCGCAAGGCGTGCCGGCAGTTCCGCGTGACGTTCCGGACGGAGCTTGTCGCGCCGCCCGCCAAGGTGATGCTGGGCAAGCGCCAGGTGGGCGTGGTGGAGGGCGCGTCGGGCGAACGCGAGCTTGCGGTGTGCATCGACGCGCGCTTCGCCGGGGAGATGGAGCGCAACACGTTCTGCTTCGTCTCGGGCGACGAGCTGATGCTCTACAACGTGTGGTCCACGGGGGAGGACCTCCCGGAGGGCTCGAGCGTGCCCGGCTTCGCCACGCGCTGGGAGGCGGCCCTGCACGAGGCCAAGGAGATGGGCGCGGCGCTTCTGGGCAAGCTGCTGGGGCTGCTGCGGATGATGACGGGGAACGGGTAGGGCGCTCAGGCCTGGGCGGGCAGGGGCCGGACCTCCCTGGCGATGCGCTCGGTGAGCCCGTCCTGGCGGGCCTTGCGCAGATCGTAGGATTTCTGGAGGTTCAGCCAGAAGTCCGGGGAGACGCCGAAGTACGCGGCCAGACGCAGGGCGGTGTCGGTGGTGACGGAGCGCCGCCCGTGCACAATTTCGGCGATGCGCTGAGCGGGCACGGCAAGGTCCCGCCCGAGGCGGTTCCGGCTGATGCCGAGGGGCTGCATGAACTCCTCAAGGAGGATTTCGCCGGGTGGATGAGGGGGAGGGTTTCCTGTTGCATACAAGCTGTATTTCTGTGTGATGACATACACCACATCGCTGATGTTTGACATCGCGTAAGAAGCTAAGATGTCTCGTGTTGATTGGTGTTGGTGTGTAGTTTGTCGAATTTAGTCAAAATGTCGTTATTAATGTAGTTTGCAAGCGTGGTTAGTGTATATTTTTGAAATTTGTCGGAACATTTTTCTGCTTTGTCCATGATTGTTTTGTGTAGAGATAATATGAAGTTGTGTTCGGCATGGTATAGTGTGTCTCTGTCCGCTTTGTCGTATCTTTCGTAGATGGAAGAAAGGATGAGTCTTCCCTGTTGTGGATTCAGTCGCGCCAGTGATGTGAAAAAATCAGCATGATTTATGTATTTAAGTACTGGCTGTTTGTTGTTAAACGCCACGCCATCCGTGGCCTTTTGGAGTTCTGTCAGGAAAAGTTCTGGTGACGCGCTGAGCGTATTAAGGAGTTCTTTTGCTTTGTGCTGCAGGTTCGATTCCATTGTTTTCTCGACAGCTTCCTCGCAAATTGAATCAATCATTTTGTATTCTTCTGAGTTGATGCAATAAAATCCTAGTCCATGAGCTGTCCTGTAGCGGCGCGACTCATAATAATTTTGATATATTAGCTCGTTGTTGTCGCGGGCCTTTGTGATGCAGTTTTTTATTTGCGATACAATTTCTTCTAAAGATGTGTCTATGATGCCTTCCTTTGATAGTGAGACTAGAATCAGTGCTATGTGTTTAATTGTGTCTATGTCTTTGTGTTGACAAGACAAAATACTCGTTTGTACTTGCTCAATTGTCTGGTTGTATGTTGTAATGTCTAAGTCGTTGTAGTGCCAGAGTGTGATCCATGGTTCTCTTGTGTCGCTATAAAAGAATGAGTTATTCTTGATGTATGCTGTGGATGCTTCAGTAGAGAATGAGCCTCTTGAGAAAAAATCATCCCAGGTGCTTTCTCCTATGCCTGTTTCGTAAAAATTAGTTGAGGGGTACTTGTCTCGTATTTCACTGAGGGTGTCGTTGGTAAGTGACAGGGGGGTGCTTCGTGATAGGAGAATGTCAGATGGTTTTCTTGAGCATGTTGTCTCCTGTTTGGTTTCCATGGTAAGGATGAGGAGTATCTCAAGGATGTGGCGTGTAAAGCTTATGTCGCTGCGCGAAAACTCAGGTAGTATCGTTAGTACGTTTTCGAAGTCAATTATTGCGTGTCGCAGTGATCGCAAGTTATTGTGTCCTGATTTGGTAAATATGTCGATAATGAGTTCGGCGTTTTCGGACAGGATTTCTCTTGCGTTCTCAGACTCTAGTTCTTTGATAAAAGAATCTAGTGCTGATTTCGTGTCCGGAAGAATTGTTAGGGTTTTGCCGATCACCTTTTCTTTCATCGTCATATAATTTTTGTGACGCTGTTCACAAATTTTCCTGAGACCTTCTTCGTCTGCAACAACAATGGCCTTGATGGTGCTGTGCTCTATTAAATGATTGATATAGGCTAGGACCTGATCTTGCCATAGGGCGCTTCTCTCGAAGTCATCGAACACTATCAAAGCGTCTTTTACGTTTGGGAATATGTCGGATAGCTTGGGTGGTGATCCTTGACTACTTACGGATAGGTCGTCTTTCTTGTCTTTGTCAAAATCAAATCTAAGTGTTGCTCGGAGTGAGCATTTAAGAAGTTTGGTTGCTATCCTCATGCCTTTTGAAGCTAGTATGGGGTGGGCTGCTTCAAACAGGAGATTGTCAATGTCGTCAGCGGATGTAGCGCCAAATAGGCTGATGTGATATGCTGTCTTGTTGTTGGCTCTGAGGTTGTTGATGACGTTTTGTGTGAAATGTGTTTTACCGGTGCCCCATTGTCCGTTTAGCATTATTGCATATCGTGGCGATGTGTTGCTGTTGGCGTAGTGCTCAATGGCATTGATCTGTAGTTCGTTTATAGGCATGGCTGTTCGCTTTGGTGTTGCAAGTCAGTGTATTGATGCGGTATGTGATGGTGTTTAGTAATTTGCTCTCTCCCTCTGCGCCTCCCGCTCCAAGTCCCTCATTTTCAACGTGTCCTTCTTGTCGTGCACGTTCTTCCCTCTCCCCAGCCCGATCTCCACTTTGATCCTGCCGCGCTTCAGGTAGATCTTCAAAGGCACCACGGTCAGGCCCTTTTGCTCCACCTTCGCCTTCCAGGCCCTTATTTCGTGGTCGTGAAGCAAAAGCTTGCGGTCGCGCTCGGGTTCGTGCTGGGCGTAGCCCGCGTTTTCGTACGGGTTCACGTGCAGGCCCTTCAGGATGGCCTCGAAGTTGCCCGTGAATTGCACGTAGCAGTCCTTGAAGCTGGCCTTGCCGGCCCTGAGGCTCTTCACCTCCGACCCCATGAGCGAGATGCCCGCCTCCATGGTGCCGAGGATTTCGTAAAGATGCCGGGCCTTTTTGTTGGAGGCGATCACCTTGACGGGTTCGCCGGACTTGGAACTCACTGCGTGGGGCCCTCCTCGGAATCCAGCAGCGAATAGAAGAACGTCAGCTGGTCCGGGAACTGTTGGAAGATGGTCTCGCGCACCAGTTGGTTGGTGCGCGCAACGGTGGGCGACTCCAGCACCTGCTTCAGGAGCTTCTTGCAGTCGTCCATGGTGGTCTGGCGGATGATGTGCTTGATGCCGGGGATGTTCTGCGGGTTCAGGCTGATGGCGTCGATCTGCATGCCCATGAGGATGGGCACGCAGAACGGATCGGAGGCCATCTCGCCGCAGAGGTTGCACTCGATGCCCGCCTGGTGCGCCGAGTCCGTGACGTGCTTGATGGAGCGCACCACGGCCGGATGCAGCGGCTGGTACAGATAGGACACGTGCCGGTTGGTGCGGTCGATGCCCAGGGAATACTGGATGAGGTCGTTGGTGCCTATGGAGAAGAAGTCCACCTCGCGGGCCATGATCTCGGCGGTCATCACGGCCGAGGGCAGCTCCACCATCATGCCCACGGGCATGGCGGGGTTGTGGGGCAGGCCCTGGGCGGTCAGCTCGGCCTGGCACTGGCGCAGGAGGTTCATGGACTGGCGCAGCTCCTTGAGGCCCGAAATCATGGGGAACATGATGGAGATGTTGCCCACCACCGAGGCCCGGGCGATGGCGCGCAGCTGGGTGCGGAACAGCTCGCGGTTGCGCAGGCAGAAGCGCACGGCGCGCAGGCCCATGGCCGGGTTCTGCTCCTCCAGGCGTCCGAAGTGGGCCATGAACTTGTCCGCGCCCAGGTCCAGGGTGCGCAGGATCACGCGCCGGGGCGAGAGGATGTCGGCCAGGTCGCGGTAATGCTCGAAGAGTTCATCCTCGGTGGGCAGCTCGGTGCGGTTGAGGTAGGCGTACTCGGTGCGGAACAGGCCGATGCCGTCGCCGCCGTTGTCGATGACCTGGGCCACCTCCTCGTAGAGCTCGATGTTGGCCTTCACCTTGAGGCGGTAGCCGTCCAGGGTCTCGCCAGGGAGGTGGCAGTTCTTGATGATGGCCCCCCGGTAGGACTCGAACTGGTACTTGAGGTCGCCGTAGGCGGCCAGTTCCTCCTCGGTGGGCTCCACGAGCACCACGCCCTTGAGGCCGTCCACCACCACGATGGAGCCGTCCTGCACGGCTTCCTCCAGGCCGTCCACGCCCACCACGGCGGGGATGCCCAGGGACTTGGCCAGGATGCCCGCGTGGGAGGTCTTGCCGCCCTGCACGGTGGCGAAGCCCATGATCTTGTCCACCTGGAGCTCCACGGTGTCGGCGGGGGTGAGGTCGTGCGCCAGGAGCACGGCGCGGCTGCCCATGGCCTTGAAGTCCACCTTGCGGCCCATGAGCTGCCCGCGCACGCGGTCGCAGACCACGCGCACGTCCTGGGCTCGTTCGCGGAAGTAGGGGTCGTCCAGGGCGTTGAAGGCCTCTTCCAGGTCGGCCACGGCTTTTTCCAGAGCCCATTCGGCGTTGATGCGCAGCTCGGTCAGGTGGCGTTCGGCCGCGCCCTGGAGCTTGGGGTCGCTCATGATCATCAGGTGGGAGTCGATGATCAGGGCGTGGTCCTTGAGCTCGGCGGGGACGCGCTTGCGGATGCCGGAAAGCTCGTCGCGGGCCTGCTGGAAGGCGACGCGCAGGCGCTCGCGCTCCTCGTCCAGGAGTCTTTCGGGCACGGTGTGGCGCGGAACCTGGGCGAAGTGCGAGCGGTTGAGGAAAAAGGCCTTGCCGATGGCAATGCCAGCGGAGATGGGGATGCCGGCGAGCTTGGCGGTGGCCATGGCGGGTCTCACTGGAAGCGGTGTTTGAACATGTCGGCCAGGGAATCGAGGGCCTGGCGGGCGTCGTGCCCCTTGGCGCGCAGCTCCAGGTTGGCCCCGTGTCCGGCGGCCAGGGTCAGGATGTCGAGGATGGATTTGGCGTCCACGGTCTGCGAGCCCATGGTGATGGCGATGTCGGCCGAGAACGTCTGGGCGGCCTGGGCGAGACGGGCGGCGGGCCGGGCGTGGAGGCCCTGCTCGTTGAGCACGCAGACCAGCCGGACGCATTCGTCGTCCTGGGCTGTGTCGAGGGGGGGCGGGGATGTCGTGTCGGGCATTGTGGTCACCATGAAAACCGGCAGATCATACGTGAATCCAGAAAAAAAACAAACAGGCGACGATGGCCAGGCCGACCAGGAGTTCGCGGGGGATGCGGCCCCTGCCCGCGGCGAAGGCCAGGGCGAGCACCGAGGCCACGCCCAGGGCCCAGGCGGCGGGGCCCATGTCGCGCGGCCAGACCAGGGCCCAGAGCACCACCAGGAGCGCGCCGTTCAACACCTTGATGCGCCGCCCCCAGTTGATCAGGTCCCAGTTGCGGATGCGCGTGAGCGCGGCGAAGCCGTGGCGGTAGCCCAGGATGAACGTGCCCAGCTTGAACAGGTTGAGCGCCGCGAAGAGCGCGCCGGCCAGCAGGAACGCGGCCCAGGGCTGCCCGGCGGCCAGCAGGCAGGCCGTGGCCAGCGACCAGCACACGGCCAGGCTGCCGCCGAAGAAGGAGTCGCCCACGGCGGAGAGCGTGTAGACCACGGTGCTCTTCACCTGGTCGAGCATGGTGTCGGGGAACTGGCGGCGGGCGATGCGCGCCTCCAGGGCAAGGAACACCCCCACCAGGAACGGGGTCCAGAAGGGGTGGGTGTTGTAGATCTTCAGGTAGCGCCGCCAGACGTGACGCCTGGCCTGCGGGTCCGGGTAGAGGATTTCGAGGCCCGGTTCCATGGCCAGGGCCAGTCCAATGGTCTGGAGCCCGCGCGTGTTGAAGGAAGCGCCCACGAGATAGCATCGGAGGTAGGTCCGGATCAGGGTCCGGGTGGTGAGGGCGCCTGGGGTGTTCATGCCTGCACGGACCGAATGTTTGCGCAGATACTGGCAAATCGCGAGGGAAATGACAAGCGCGGCGCGTCCCCGGGGGGCTTCGCGACGCCCGGAAGGGGGAAAAGAAGCGCCCCCGGCGGGCGTTGGCCTGCCGGGGGCGCGGAAAGCGGACTTTCTCCGTCTAGAACACGTCGCCGGGGGCCACGCTGGCGATGTTGAAGGCCTCGCCCACGGCCTTGCAGGTGAGCAGACCGTTGTGGACGTTCAGGCCAGGCAGCAGGCTGGCGTCGTCCTTGAGGGCGTCCAGGCCCTTGGCGGCCAGCTTCATGGCGTAGGGCAGGGTCTGGTTGGTGAGGGCGAAGGTGGAGGTGCGCGGCACCGCGCCGGGCATGTTGGCCACGCCGTAGTGCACCACGCCGTCCACCACGTAGGTGGGATCCTTGTGGGTGGTGGCCTTGATGGTCTCCACGCAGCCGCCCTGGTCCACGGACACGTCCACGATCACGGAGCCTTCCTTCATCACCTTGAGCATCTCGCGAGTGACAAGCTTGGGGGCCTTCGCGCCCACGATGAGCACGCCGCCCACCACGAGGTCGGCCTTGGCCACGGCGTCCCAGATGTTGGGCTCGGTGGAGGTGATGGTGGTCAGGCGGCCGCCGAACACGTCGTCGAGGTACTGCAGGCGCTTGTGGGAGACGTCCAGCAGGGTGACGTTGGCGCCCAGGCCCAGGGCCATCTTGGCGGCGTTGGTGCCCACCACGCCGCCGCCCAGCACCACCACGTTGCCGGGGGCCACGCCGGGCACGCCGCCCAGCACCACGCCGCGCCCGCCCTGGTACTTCTCCAGGTAGTGCGCGCCCACCTGGGTGGCCATGCGCCCGGCCACTTCGGACATGGGGGTGAGCAGGGGCAGGGAGCCGTCGGGCAGCTGCACGGTCTCGTAGGCCACGGCGGTGCACTTGGAGGCCAGCAGCGCGCGGGTCTGGGGCTCGTCGGCGGCCAGGTGCAGGTAGGTGAAGAGCAGCAGGTCCGGGCGCAGATACGGATATTCGGCCGCGATGGGCTCCTTGACCTTGATGACCATCTTGGCGCCCCAGGCCTGGGCGGCGGTGACGAGCTTGGCCCCGGCCTTGACGTATTCGTCGTTGGTGAGGCCCGAGCCCGCGCCCGCGCCATCCTCCACGAGCACTTCGTGACCGGCGCGCACCAGGGAGGCGACGCCGCCGGGAGTCATGGCCACGCGATTTTCCTGAGGTTTGATCTCCTTGGGGATGCCGATGATCATGGGAGTCTTCCTTGTTTGGGGTTGAAAGCTGTCAGATGTTCCTTTAGGAGGAACGGCCGTTAGTTTCAGCGAAATCTATGCAGCGTTGAACCGAACGAAGAAATCGCTCAAAGCAACAAAGATGTCAATATCCCTTTGAAGGGTAGGCTGGGGCGGAGATTGCGTACCGGTGGTAAGGTCAAGGGCGCCGAGCGAGGCGGGGCGTGCCCTCTTGCCGGAATCGGCCCGTGGCGCGTCGGGCCGGGAGGGGCCGGTCAGGCCGGGCAGGGGAAGAGCAGGGCGGCTTCGAGAAGCACCCGGGGGGTGGTGAAGTCCCGGGTGGTGGCGATGGTCTGGCGGGCGGCGTCGCGCATGGCCGCCAGGAAGGGGGCGCTGTCCGACCCCTCAGGCGCGGCCAGGGCCGATTCGGCCTGTTCGCAGAGGTAGTGCGCGCAGCGCGGCGACTTGAACAGGCGCAGAGCGCAGCCTGTCGCGCAGAGGCAGGCGCAGCGGGAGCCGGTCCGGACGCCGCCTTGGGCCAGGGCGTGGCGCAACTCGTGGCGCTGGAGGGAGTCGATGGCGTGAGAGAGGCGCAGGGCGGCCGGGGTTGGCCGGTAGAGCAGGATGTCCGCAGGCGAGAGCACCACGAAGTGATTGGCGTTGCAGCAGCCTGGCGGCGGGCGCGGGCAGTTCCGGGCGCAGAGGGCGCGCACCCCTGCCTCCTGGATGGCGTCCAGCTGGCGCACGTAGAGCGAGTAGGCGATGGCCCTGCGCCGGTCCTCCTGGGGCAGCAGGGCCAGGTGGAGGCTCAGACGTTCGATCTGGAGGGCGCTCTGGCCGCCGTTCAGGAAAGGGTAGGCGAGGCCGCCGAGGGCTTCGAGGTCGCCGTGGACGCCGTGGTGTCCTGCGTGGTCGAGGGAGCCCAGCCAGTGGTCAATGGGCATGTGGCCCAGGCATGGGGATGCCTTGGGCGCACCGTGAGGGCATTGTGGAGGGGCGGGTCACTGCTCCGCCTGCGGGGTGGTCTTGCGGGACTTCCGGGCGGGCTTGGCGGGCGCGGAGGCGTCCTCGGCGGCCTTCTGGAATCCGTATTCCAGGAGCCGGGCGGTCTCCACCTCGCGCACGACGGGGTTGCGCGCGCCCAGCACCACGGCGATCAGCCGGGTGTTGCCGCGCTTCGCCGTGGCCGAGATGTTGTAGCCCGAGGCGCAGACGAAGCCGGTCTTCAGGCCGTCGACGCCCTCGTAGCGGCCCAGCAGGGAGTTGGCGTTGCGGTGGGTCACCCCATGGTAGGTGTGGGAGGTCATGGAGTGGATGACCAGGGACTCCGGAAAGCGGCGAAGGTAGGCGGCCGAGAGCCTGGCCAGGTCGCGCGCGGTGGTGAGCTGGCCCGTGGCGGGCAGGCCGTTGGGGGTCATGAAGGTGCTGCGCGTCATGCCCAGGCTTTTGGCCTTGGCGTTCATCAGGGCCACGAAGCGGCGCACGTCGCCCTTGCCCATGGTCTCGGCCACGGCCACGCAGGCGTTGTTGGCCGACACCACGCTGATGCCCTTGATGATCTCCGACAGCGGCACCTTCTCGCCTCTGTGCAGGGACATGGTGGACCCGCCCGTGCGCACGGCCGCCGTGCTGACCGGGATGGGCGTGTTGGGGCCGAGCCAGCCCTGAGCCATGGCCTCGCGGATCAGGTAGAGGGTGAGCACCTTGGTCACCGATGCGGGGGCGATGCGCTCGTCGGCGTCGTGCTCGTAGTAGATCTTGCCGTTGTTCATGTTCATCAGGATCGCGGCCTTCACGTTGAGGCGCAGCTCCTGCTTGTCTTCAGGAGCGGGGACGCGGGACGCGGCTGCGCGCGCCCCGGAGCGCTTCTTCCTGGAGGAAGTGGTGCGCGGGGCAGAAGCCGGGACGGACTTCTCCGTCTTGGAACGCTTGACGCTCTGCTCCTTCGTTGAAGAGGAGCGTGCCAGGGATTCCACCGGGGTGAGTGATACGGCGAGAAACGAAGCCAGAGCCAGGCACAAGAGTACGGGCCAGGCGGTTCTCCAGTGAACGGACGCCTTCATGCGCCGTGTCCTTACGTGCTGGGAACGGTTTGGTCAACGCGCGATCAGAGCGCGCGAAGCACCGCAAACCACACGCAGCCGAAAACGAAGAGCCCCAGGCACGGGGCCGCCACCTTGCGCCAGGAGCGGGCGGGGTCCACCCCGAAGTACTGGCAGGTCATGACAAAGCAGATGTGCAGCGGCGAGGCCATCACCCCCGTGAACCCGGAGACCAGGGCCAGCACGGCCCAGGCCAGGGCCTGGTCGCGCTGGCCCAGCTGGTCCAGCAGGCCCAGGATCAAGGGGTAGGACGCGCCCACGAAGGCCATGGTGATGCCCGCCACCATGCCCACCAGCAGGGGCACGAACACGGCGGCGGCCAAAAGGGCCGCGTCGCCGCCCAGCTTCACCAGTTCGCGCACCACGGAAGCCTCGGTGAGCACCTGGTTGAAGGCGAAGATGGCCGCCACCAGCACCAGGGTCTGGCGCAGTTCCTTCTGGAGCAGGCTCTGCACGAGAAAGTCGCGCCCGGCGCGGTTCTGGACGAAAGCCACCACGATGGCCGCAGCCAGGGCCGCGATGATGCCCACCTCGAAGGAGGCCTCCGGGAGGGAAGAAGCCACGGCCGCCTCCAGCACGAAGGAGCCCGCGATGGCCACGATCAGGGGCGCGCCCAGGCGCAGGGCCAGGAGCGGATCGCGCGCGGGGGGCGTCTGGTCCTGGGCGGTCTGGTCCAGGGCCTTGAGCTTCGGCCCCATGGGCCGAAGGATGAACCACCAGCCCAGGAGCGCGAAGGCCAGGGAGCCCGCGCAGGTGTGGGCCACCACGGTGGAGAGGGGCAGGCCCAGGAGCCCGGCGGTCATGATGATGCCGGGGTAGAGGGGCCAGCAGAGCTCCCAGACGTGGCGGAACCAGTAGTTCACCAGGGACATTTCGTCCTCGGTGACGCCCAGGGGCGTGCCGGTCTGGCGCACCATGGGGGCGGAGAAGGCCGCGCCGCCCGGCATGGGCAGAAGCCCGATGAGCACCGGGAAGAAGATGAGCCGCAGCCTGCGGCTGGGCAGGAAGCCAGCCAGGGCGTCCATGAGCCGCAGCGACTGCCCCGTGCGTTCCAGCACGTGGGAGAGCATGAGGATGAGCACCACGATGGCCGCCAGGGACAGGCACTGCCACGTGAGCGCTGCCGAGACCGCCGCCTCGGCCCACGCGGCCGGCCCCATGCCGAAGAGCAGGGCCAGCAGGAACCCCCCAGCCAGGATGGAGGGGCCGATGCCCAGCTTCAGGCGCATGCCCGCCAGCATGCAGCCGAACACGCCGAGAACCTTCGCCAGGGCCAGGAGGCCTTCGAAAACCATGATCGCACGTCCTTTCCCGGCGGGGCGTCGGCTAGCGGGGCGGTCCCGCCAGGATCATCTCGGCCAGGGTCATGTCCACTTTTGGGGTCTGGTTGCGGCGGCTCCCCAGGTATTCCATCTCCAGCTGGGCCAGCTCGCGGTAGAGGGGGGTGCGGTCCACCACCGGGGGCTTGACCGGGTCGGCCAGTTCCATGCAGCGGGGACAGCCCGGGAACTGGCGCAGGCCGTCGCGGCCCAACACCACGTTGGGCACGCCGTAGAGGCGGCAGATCATCATGCGGTGCTCGTAGACGCCGCAGCCGCCCTCGTCGTTGAGGGGGCACATGGCGTCGGGCGTGCGTCCCTCGTCCAGGGCCTGGCGGGCCTTGGCCACATAGTCTCGGGCGCGCTCCACATACGTCTCGCGGCGCTCGGCGGGCAGGGCGTTCAGGCCCTCCCAGAGGTGGTGCCACTCGATGTGCGTGTGGTGCTGGAAGTAGCTGACGCAGCAGTTGCTGGCGCAATCCCGGCAGGTGAAGCCCCGGGGGGCGGCCTGGGCGTAAGCCTGGGCCATCTTGCCGTAGAGGGCGGCCAGCCGCCGGGACAGGGTGCGCTTGCTCACGTGTTTCATGGGTTCCTCCGGAGGCGTCCACCTACTCCCATCGGCCGCGAATTTCAAACCTTCCCGGCGGGGCGGGAGGCCTCCAGGGCCTCGCGTCCGAACACGTCCTCCATCACCTCCAGAGCGAAACGGGCCGAGACCGTGGCCGGTCCGCCGCCCATCTCCATGCCCACCTCCACGGCCTCCAGCACCTGGCGCACTCCAGCCCCGGACCGGGCCGCCTGCTCCACGTGCCACTGCATGCACGAGCGGCAGTCGATCACCACCGAGATGCCCACGGCGATCAGCTCCTTCACCTGCTTCGGGAGAGCCCCGTCGGCATACGTGGCGCGCTCCATGTCCAGGAAGGCCTTGTAGACCGGAGAGTCCATGTCCAGCAGGCGCTTGTGGGCCTTCTTGCGGGCCAGTGAGAGGGCTTTCAGGGAGTCGTCCATGAGGGGGTTCCTTTGTTTTGATTTGCCGAACGCTGCCGACGTTCTCAATGCTTGATCCAGTGGATAGCCTCTGGCATGTTGATGGACAAGCGAATCGTTTTGCACTGTCTGTTCGGAGATGATGAACGATGCTCGAACTGCGCCTGCTCAAGACCTTCCTGGCCGTGGTCTCGGCCGGTTCCGTGCGCGGGGCGGCCGAGGCCCTGCACCTTGCTCCCTCCACCGTGACGGCCCAGCTCAAGGGCCTGGAAGATTCCCTGGGCGCGCCGCTCTTCGACCGCGTGGGGCGCGGGGTGCTTCTGGCCGAGCAGGGCAGGCGGCTTCTGGCCCACGCCCGCAGGCTGGTGGACCTGGAGGCCGAGGCCCGCCGCGCCCTCTCGGCCCGGGACGACGAGGCGGGCGAGCTGGCCCTGCGCGTCTCCGAGAGCCTGGGGGCCTGGCGTCTGCCCAAGGTGCTGCGCCGGTTCCGTGAGCGCTTCCCCCAGACGCGCCTGCGCGTGGACAAGACCTCCCGACAGGGGCTGGCGCGCGACCTGGCCCACGGGGTCACGGACGTGGCCCTTCTGTTGGGCGAGCCCTTCACGGGGCCGTCGCTGGAGGTGGAGGTTCTCGGACGCGAGCCGCTCACGGTGATCCTGCCGCCGGGGTCGCCGCTGGACGGGGGCGTGGCCAGGCCAGAGGATCTGGCGGGGATGCCCCTGTTCCTCACGCGCTACGTCTGGAGCGCGCGGCGGCTCATCGAAGAGGCCCTGAGCCGGGCCCATGTGCGCCCGGAGGCGGTGGTGGAGTGCACCAGCGTGGAGATCGTGAAGCGCTGCGTGGCCTCGGGGCTGGGGGCCTCGGTGTGTCCGCTGTTCGCCGTGCGGGCCGAGGCGGCGCGGGGGGAGCTTTCCCTTGCCGGGTTCAGCGGCGGGCCGCTCTGGGCCAGTGTGCTCCTGGTGCGCCACGAGGGGCGCTGGCTCTCGCCAGCGGCCGGGGCCTTCCTGGAGGCGGCGCGCGAGTGCTTCACCCGCCCGGGGGCGTGAGGGGCACGCCGGAGTCCGCGTGTCCGGGAGCGATCAGGGGCAGGCGCACCACGAAGCGCGCGCCGCTTCCGGGGCTCGATTCCACGCGGATGTCGCCCCCGTGGCTGTTCACCACGATGAACCAGGCCACGGCCAGGCCCAGGCCCGTGCCCTCCCCGGGGGGCTTGGTGCTGAAGAGGGGCTCGAACACGCGCAGGCGCACGGATTCCTCCATGCCCGGGCCGTTGTCCTCCACCTCCAGCACGCCCATGCCGTCGGCGGCGTGGACGCGCACCACCAGCCGGGGCGGCGCAGGGGGCGCTTCCCGCGAGGCCATGGCCTGCGCCGCGTTGACCAGCAGGTTGTAGACCACCTGCTCCAGGTCCGAGGCGGAACAGTGCACGAGCGGCATGCCCGGCGCGTATTCCCGGACGATCTCGAGGGAGCGGAAATCGTACTTTTTCTTGAGATCGTAGTCCGTGGCCGCGATTTCGATGGTCTTGTCCACCAGTTCGGGCAGCGACACCGGCACCCGGGCCGACGAGCTCTTGCGGATGAAGCCCAGCATGTTGCGCACGATGCGCGCCGCGCGCTCGCCGGATTCGCGCACCGTGTCCAGGAAGGCGGGGATGCCCCGGCGCTGGAGGTAATCCTGCAGGATCTCCAGGTCCGCGCCGGATTCCTTCGCCGCCGCGCGGTTGGCGTCGTTGGCCGGATCAAGCCTGCGCTGGATGATCTGCACGGCCTGGAGGATGCCGGAGAGGGGGTTGTTGATCTCGTGGGCCATGCCTCCGGCCAGGCTGCCGATGCTGTTCATCTTCTCGGACTGGATGAGCAGGGCCTCCAGGCGCACGCGGCTGGTCACGTCGTCCACGCGCACCACGGCGCCGTCCACGCCGTTGGCCACCAGGGGGCTGGCCAGGATGTCCATGTAGCGCGTCCCGTCGTCCCCTGGGAGGGGGCGGGCCGTCAGTTCGAGGGGTTTGGCCTCCCGGGGCCCGCGCTCCACGTGGTCCACCCGCTGGGCGAGCCAGGGGAACACCTCGGTCAGGGTCCTTCCCAGGGCCTGGGGCGGCTCCACTCCCGTAAGGAGTTGCGCGCCCCGGTTCCAGTGGGTGACGCGCTCCTGAGCGTCAAGCCCGATCACCGCCGAGGGCATGGACTCCAGGAGGTTGGCCAGCAGGTTGCGCATGGCGGCCAGCTCCCGGGCGGAGCGGGTCAGTTCGTCCTGGCGGTTCTGGAGCGACTGGGCCATGGCGTTGAAGCGGACGGCCAGTTCGCGGAATTCCAGGCAGCCGCGCTCCTCGTCCGCGCGCGCCTCCAGTTCGCCCCCGCCCAGGCGCGCGGCGGCCGCGCGCAGGCCCTCCATGCCGTCCAGGATGGCCCGGCGGCCCAGCTGCCGCGAGACGGCCAGGGCCAGGAACCCGGCCAGGGCCGCGAGCAGGAGGTTGCGCGCCAGGCTGCGGTCGGCCTCGCCGAAGATCTCCGCGTCGGAGAAGGAGACCGCCACGGTGACGAAGGGCTCCGCGTGGCCCTCCAGGCGCAGCCGGGAAAAGACGAACAGGCCCGGCGCGCCGCCGGTGCGCGTTTCCGTGAACCAGCCCTCGTCGCTCTGCGCTGTCCGGATGCGCTCCCACACCGCCGGGGAGACGGGCGTTCCCGCCAGGCGGGAGCTCTCCAAGGGGTAGGCCAGCATGCGCACGCCCCGGGAGTCGATGAAGGCCGCCCGGGCCGAGGAGGGCATGGCGTAGCCCTGCAGGAAGCGCTCGTACATGGCCAGCTGGTAGGACAGGACCAGGACGGCTTCGGGGCGGCCATCCGGGTCCTTGAGGGGCAGCGCGAACACCTGGATGGGCAGTCCGGAGGTGCGTCCGTGGATGTGGTCCCCGGCGCTGAACTCGCCCGTGGCCATGGCCCTCTTGAAGTAGGCGCGGTCGGAAACGTCGGTCCCCGTGAACGGGGCCAGACCCGAGGCCACGGCCCTGCCCGAGGAGTCGGCCAGGAAGACGTTGGTCATCTGCGGATTGTCGGCCAGGATGCCCGCGAAGACCTCTGCGCTGCTCGCGAGGTCGCGCGTTTGCACCATGCGCGAGCGGGCCAGGGCCGAGAGCATGGCCCGGGCCTCCCCGGCGGAGGCCTTGTGCAGGGCGGAAAGGCTCCGCGCCAGGCCCTGGGCCTTGTCGAGGGCGTCGCGCCGGGCGTGGTCGCGCTGTTCCAGGCCGGTCAGGGTCAGCACGGCCATGGCCGGGAGCAGGGCGGCCAACACCACCAGGGTCAGGGCCCGGGGGAGGGTCCAGCGGGTAGTGGTCGCGTTGCCGTGGGCTGCCATACGCTCACCGGAGAGTTGATCGATCGGGACGGTCTTTGTTTGACCGTAGATACCAAAACACGAAGGAAGTCCAGCGCAACGGCGTGGACGGTGGGCTCAGCGCGCCGGGCGGAACAGGGCGCCCGAATGGTACAGGCCGCCTTCCACCGCGCGCACGGCCTGGCCCGAGTTGATGCCCGCTCCGGCGACCACGGCCTCGTCGTCCGAGACCGGCAGCAGCGGGAACACGGCGGGAGGCCCCGGCGGAGCGGACCCGGCCGCCAGGAAGAGCCGGGCCGTGAGCACGCCGTCCTGGGCCTGGGCCAGCTCCAGGCGGACGTAGCACAGGCCCTCGCAAGGGCCGTCCGGGGCGTACGCGCCCAATCGGCCGACCCAGGCCGGGGGGATGGGATCGCGTGGGAGCTGCTCGAAGGGCAGCGGCATGGGCTGCCCTTCGAGCACCAGGAAGCGCCGTCCGTCCGCACGGACCGGGCGCACGGAGAGCTCGCGGTCCAG
Source organism: Fundidesulfovibrio sp. (assembly GCF_058402725.1). Lineage (NCBI taxonomy): Bacteria > Pseudomonadati > Thermodesulfobacteriota > Desulfovibrionia > Desulfovibrionales > Desulfovibrionaceae > Fundidesulfovibrio > Fundidesulfovibrio sp. The sequence continues at coordinate 22,519 of NZ_JBZVFJ010000003.1, forward strand.
GCGCGGGAAGAGCCCGGCCAGGGTGTCGCGTTGCACGGCGAAGGTCCCGTCCAGCAGGGGGACCATCTCGAAGGCCCGGCCCGGGATGTCGGCGGCAAGTGCGGCTCCGGCCGTGCGCACGTTGCCCAGCTGCGCGCCCACGGTGGCGTAGGGACCGGCGAAGGCGGCCAGTTCCTCGGCGGCCAGGCGCACGATCCTCGGCGGCGGGATGCGGGGAGGAGGCGGGGCGCGCCGCCCGGTCCTGGCCTCCAGGGCCATGTCCAGGGCCATGAGCGCCGCCCGGGGCAGGAAGCGGGAAGCTTCCATGGAGTTGGAAAGCAGCGCCACTCCCAGGTCCTCGTCGGGCTGGACCACAACCAGGGTCTGGAAGGGCGCGGCCGCGCCGCCGTGCCACCACAGCCGGTGGCCGTCTGCCGTGGAAAGCCCGGAGACCATCCAGCCAAGGCCCATTTCCAGGCCGAAATCCAGGGGCTGGCCGGGGAATTGCACAACGCCCATGCGCTGGGTCCACTCCTCGGAGAGCAGGCCCCGTCCGCCGGAGAGCGCGAAGCCCAGGAAACGGGCCATGTCTCCGGCCGTGGAATAGAGCGATCCGGCGGGCTGGTCGCGCAGGGGCGGGCTCGGGGCCGGGCGTCCCGCCGCGTAGCCCTGGGCCAGGCGCGGGGCCAGCGCCGGAGCGAGTTCGAAGGAGGAGTCGGCCATGCCCAAGGGGGCCAGCAGGCCCCGGCGCATGGCCTGCGCGAAGGGCAAGCCCTCCACCTCTTCGATCACCCGGCCCAGCAGGGAGAAGCCCACGTTGGAATAGCGCCACTCGCGCCCGGGCGGGCTGCACAGGGATTCCCGCGCGATGCGGGGGATGAAGGCCTCCAGGCTCTCGGGGCGGTCGGTCCACATGCCCGCCAGGATGTCCGTGGGCAGCCCGGAGTGGTGGGTCATGAGCATGCGCGGGGTGATGGCGGCCTCGGGGAAGCGGCTTCGCACGGCGAAGCCCGGCACGTGGCGGCGCACGTCGCCGTCCAGGTCCAGGCGTCCGGCCTGGGCCAGCATGGCGGCGCGGTAGCTGGTGACCACCTTGGAGACCGACCCCATGCGCCACACCGTGTCCGGCCCGGCGGGCGCGCCACGGGCCTCGTCGGCCCAGCCGAAGCCCTGCATCCAGACCACGCGGGAACCCGCCACCAGGACGACGGTCAGGCCCTTGACCTGGTTGGCGCGCATCTGGCGCGTGAGGTATTCCGTGAGGCGCTTCTTGAGGGGGGCGTACGGATCGGCCGCGCGCGCGGGCGCGGGGAAGAGCAGAAGGACGCACGCCGCCAGAGCGAGGGCGAGGCGTCCCATGGGGGTCAGTCCCCGGCGAGCAGCCCGGCCAGGAGGCCGGCGCACTGCTCCACGCTGGCGTCCAGGTCCGCGTGGGAGGTGTCCAGGGAGAAGTCGCAGGCCTGTCGGTAAAGGGGTTCGCGCTCGGCGAACACGTCGGCCAGGGAGCGGCCGTCCGGGCGCACGAAGGCGCGGCCGTCCGCGCCCTGCACGCGCTCCAGGAAGTCGTCCAGGCCGATGCGCAGGTGCACCACCGGCCCAAGGGACCTGAGGCGTTCCACGGCCTTGCGGCTGTAGACCACGCTGCCCCCGGTGGAGACCACCGTGCGCTTCACCCCGAGGGTGGCCACCATGGCTTCCTCGGCGGCCAGGAAGCCCGTGAGGCCTCGCTCGTCCAGGATGGTCTGGAGGGGCTGGCCCAGGGTGGCCTCGATGAGCCGGTCCGTGTCCAGGTGCGCCCAGCCGAGTCTGGCTGCCAGAGCCTTGCCCAGGGTGGACTTGCCTGCTCCAGCGATGCCGATGAGGCTCACGCAGCGCTCGTCGGAGATGCGCCTCAGGGGGGCGAAGGGCGTCACGGCCTCAACCGCCAAGATAGGCCTTCTTCACGTCCGGGTTGTCGCGCAGTTCGTCGCAGGGGCCTTCCGCGACGATGCGCCCGGTGTCCAGCACATAGCCCCGGTGGGCGAAGTCCAGGGCCAGACGGGCGTTCTGCTCCACCAGGAGGATGGTCATGCCCTGCTGGTTGAGCTTCTTGAGGGTGCGGAACATGTCGTACATGAGCAGCGGCGCCAGGCCCATGCTGGGCTCGTCCAGGAGGATGAAGTCTGCCCCGCTCATGAGGGCGCGGCCCACGGCCAGCATCTGCTGCTCGCCGCCCGAGAGCGACTCGGAGCGCTGCTTGCGGCGCTCGGCCAGGCGGGGGAAGAGCTCGAAGACGAAATCCAGGTCCTTGGCGGCGCGGTCCTTGTCCTGGCGGGCGTAGGTGGCCAGGGTGAGGTTGTCCATCACGGAGAGGTTGCCGAAGATGTGGCGTCCTTCGGGCACCAGGGCCATGCGCAGGTTGGCCACCACCTGGTGGGGCGGCACGGGGAGCAGGCTCTGCCCGTTCAGGGTCACGTCGCCCTGGGTGACGCGGGGCCCTTCCGGCGGCCCCAGGCGGGCGATGGTCAACAGCGTGGTGGTTTTCCCCGCGCCGTTGGCCCCGATGAGGGTGACGATCTCGCCCTTCTCCACGGTGAAGCTCACGCCGTGCAGGGCCTCGATGTTGCCGTATTTGACCTTGAGATTGGAGACGCAAAGCATCAGATGGCCTCGTCGCCCAGGTAGGCTTTGATCACCGTGGGGTTGTTGCGGATGTCCTCGGGGGTGCCCTCGGCGATGGTGGCGCCGAAGTCGATCACCTTGATCCATTTGCACAGGCTCATGACCACGGTCATCTGGTGTTCGATCATCCAGATGGCCAGGTCGAACTCCTTGTAGATCCATTCGATCAGGCGGATCAGCTCCACCACGTCGGAGGAGGGAAGGCCCGCGGCGGGCTCGTCCAGGAGCAGGAGCTTGGGCTTGGTGGAGAGGGCGCGCGCGATCTCCACCTTGCGCTGGGTGCCGTAGGAGAGGTTGGGGGGGAACTCGTTGGCCAGGTCCTTCATGCCCATGAACTCCAGCAGCTCCATGGCGGTGCGCTCGATGGCGGCCTCGCGGTCGGCGTAGCGTTTCGTGCGCAGGATGGAGTCGGCCAGGGAGTATCCCAGGCGGGAGTGCTGGCTCACGCGGATGTTGTCGAGCACGGTCATGTCGTTCCAGAGGCGTATGTTCTGGAAGGTGCGGGCCACGCCCAGGCTGGTCACCTGATGGGGCTTCATGCCCCGGGTGTTCACGCCGTTGATGGTGATGGAACCCGATGTGGGCTGGTAGAAGCCGCTGACCAGGTTGAACACGGTGGTCTTGCCCGCTCCGTTGGGTCCGATGAGGGCGTTCAATTCCCGGCCTTCAAGGCGCACCGAGAAGTCGTTGACCGCGATGAGCCCGCCGAAGCGCTGGGTGAGATCGGTGATTTCGAGCAGGGCCATGGCTATTTGAACCTGTAGTAGCGCTTGAGTTTGGGGAAGAGGTCCGAGAGCTCGCGGTTGCCCATGATGCCTTCGGGCCGAAACTGCATGAGCAGGATGAGCAGCAGGGGAATGGCCACCCACTTGAGCTGCTCCAGGGGCTTGAGGAACTCGAGCATCACCGCGAAGACGATGGCCGAAAGCACCGACCCCGTGAGCGAGCCCATGCCGCCCAGGTAGACCATCACCAGGCACTCGGTGGAGCGCAGGATGGTGAACGAGGCCGGGTTCACGAAGCTCACCATGTAGGCGAAGAGCCCCCCCGCCAGGCCCGCGAGCCCGGAGGAGAGCATGAAGGCGATGAGCTTCATCTTGTTGGTGTTCACGCTCATGATCTCGGCGGCCACCTCGTCCTGGTGGATGGCCATGACCCCCTTGCCAAGGGTGGAGTAGACGAAGCGGCGCAGCACCCAGATGGTGAACACCACGCCCAGGAAGATCCACACGAGCATCCAGGGGAGCTTGGCCACGGCGTCCATGCCCTGGACGATCTTGCCCATGCCCATGAAGCCCCGGGGGCCGCCCACGGCCTCCACGTTCTCGATGGCGCTCTTGATGATGTAGCCCGCCGCCAGGGTGATCACGGCCAGGTAGTCGCCGCGCGTCTTGAAGGAGGGGATGGCCACCACCAGCCCGGCCAGGGCCGCAGCCGCGAAGCCCGCAGCCAGGATGATCGGGAAGGCCCAGGGTGTCCAGGCCATGGAGAGCAGGGGCTGGCCGAACACCTGGTCGGGCACGAAGAGGAACACGCCCAGGATGGACGAGGCGTAGGCCCCCACGGCCATGAACCCGGCGTGGCCGCAGCTGAACTCGCCCATGTAGCCGTTGACGAGGTTCAGGCTGGCCGAAAGGATGATGAAGATGCCCATGCTGCACAGGAAGGTGACGGCGTACTGGCCCAGAATGCCCATCTTGGCGGCGGCCACGGCCATCAGCAGCAGGGCTGCCAGGAGAGCCGGAACGGAGAGTGACTTGCCCATGGCTTAGATCTTCGTGGTTTTGGGCTTGCCGAAAAGCCCCGTTGGCTTCCAGGTGAGGATGCCCAGAAGGATGGTGAAGCTGATCAGGTCGCGCAGCTCGGAGCTGAACACGGCGGCCACGGTCACTTCCAGAAAGGCCAGGAGGAAACCGCCCACGAAGGCGCCCCGGATGTCGCCGATGCCGCCCACTACGGCGGCCACGAAGGCCTTCCAGCCCACCAGCGCGCCCATGAAGGGGTCCAGCACGGGGAAGTTCATGGCGTAGAACATGCCCGCGAGGCCGGCCATGGAGGAGCCCAGGAAGAAGGTGAAGATGATCACCGCGTCCAGGGGGATGCCCATGAGGGGCACGGCGAATTTGTCGTAGGACACGGCGCGCATGGCCATGCCGAGCTTGGTGCGCGTGACGATCCACTGGAGCAGGGCGAACACCAGGAAGCTCACGGCGATGCCCGAGAGCTTGGTGATGGTGATCTTGGCCCCCAGCACGTCGAACACGGTGCGCGGCAGGAGCGTGGGGAAGGAGAGGCGGCTCGTGCCCAACAGCGACAGGTTGCCGTATTCCAGGATGATGCCCATCATCAGGGCCGTGATGACCACGTAGAGGCGGTTGGCCCCCTTGAGGCGCAGGGGCTTGTAGGCCACGCGCTCGATGAACACGCCCACAACGGAGGTGAGCACCATGGTCAGGGGGATGGTCACGGCGAAGACCACCAGTTTGTCCGTGCCCGAGGCGATGGAGACGCTCTGGCCGAAATAGTAGACGGCGGCCGAGAACACCACGAACACGCCGCCTACCACGGCGGGGTAGTTCACGGTGAGCGCCGCGCCCTGACTTCGTTTTCTGCCGAGCCACCAAGCCATGGCGAACGTCGGCAGGAGGGCGAAGAAGCCCGCGAAGGCCAGCTTCACGGCCACGGGCGAGGCAGGCGGGATGAGCGCGTGCTGGCCCATGAGGAAGGTGGCGGCGAAGAAGGCGATGTAGGCCCCCACCATGAAGATGTCGCCGTGGGCGAAGTTGATCAGCAGCAGCACGCCGTAGACCAGGCAGTAGCCCAGGGCGATGAGGGAGTAGTAGCTCCCCAGCTGCAAGGCGTTGAGCGCCTGTTGGATGACGGTGTCGAGCATGTTGGTCCCGAGGCTGACGGATTAAGGGCCGCTGGGCGGGGAACGTCGGGGGCGCGGGCGTGCGAGGACGCCCGCGCCCCGTGGGGTCATAAGCTTACGGGCAGACGGACTCGTGGAAGGAGAACTCGCCCTTGTCGGTGATCTTGACGATCACGGCGCACTTGACCGGGTCGCCGGTCTTGCCGTCGTAGCTCATCTTGCCGGTGATGCCGTCGTAGCCGCGCATGGAAGCCATGGCGTCACGCAGGGCGGCGCGGTCCTTGACCAGGTCGCCGGAGGGGGCGCCCATCTTCTGGATGGCGGCCAGCACCATGCCGGTGGCGTCCCAGGTGAGGGCAGCCACGTCGTCGGGCACCTGCTTGAACTTGGTGTTGAAGGCGTCGATGAATTCCTTGGTCGCGCCCTTGGCGCCGGCGGCGGCGTAGTGGGTCACGAAGTACTGGCCCTTGCAGTCGTCGCCGCAGAGGTTCATGAGCTCGGCGGAACCCCAGGAGTCGGAGCCCAGGATGGGGCCCTTGAAGCCCAGGTCACGCGCCTGCTTCACGATCAGGCCCACTTCGTTGTAGTACTGGGGCACGAAGAGCATGTCGGGGTTGGCCTTGATGATCTTGGTCAGCTGGGCGGAGAAGTCCACGTCCTTGGTGGTGAAGGTTTCGTAGGCCACCACGGAGCCGGCGCCGTTGGTCTTCTCGAAGTCCTTCTTGAAGAATTCGGAGATGCCTTTGCAGTAGTCCTGGTCCACGGCGTAGAGCACGGCGGCCTTTTTGGCCTTCAGCTGCTCGGCGGCGAACTTGGCGGCCACGGGGCCCTGGAAGTCGTCGAGGAAGCAGGCGCGGAACACGTAGGGGCGGTCAAGGGTGGTCTTGGGGTTGGTGGACCAGCCCGAGATCATGACGGTCTTGTTGTTGTTGGCCACTTCGGCGGCGGGGATGGCGCGGCCGGAGCCCTGGGGGCCGACCATGGCCAGCACCTTCTCGCCCTCGATGAGCTTGAGCGCGGCGTTCACGGCGGATTCGGGCTTGGCCTCGTTGTCCACATAGACGAATTCGAGCTGGTACTTCTTGCCGCCCACATCCAGGCCGCCGGCGCCGTTGATCTTCTCCTTGAGCATCTCGGCGGCGTTCTTGCTCATCTCGCCCACTTTGGGGATGTCGCCCGTGAGCGGGATGTTGAAGCCGATTTTAAGGGTGTCGGCGCCGAATGCGGCCGCCGGGAAGGCGAAGGCCGCGACCAGCAAGGCAACGAGGAATTTTTTCATTGACCGCTCCTGTGGTTGGGTTGGGCGTGATTGCCCGCAACGAAGCCTCTCCACAAACGTCCGCCGCGATGCTGCGGCAGGGCATCTGATAGCTTAACCGGCAATGAAAAAAAAGTACAAAATTGCAAAAATATCGTTGTTCCGGCCAGAGGAACGCCAAAAACGTGCATCGTTTCGCTCAGCGGAACCGTGCCGGGCCGCACTGCGCCCGCTCCCGGAATCGTTGAAGATGCCCGGCGTGCCCACGAAACCTGAATCGAAGCAATGAGCTTGATTATCCCGGATTTCACACCATTGCAACAGTCACTCCCCGTCTGGCTGCCGCCGTTGTCTTTGGAGCGCGTTTTGGTTAGATTGTCGCCCCCGGATCGACCAACAACGGAGGCCACATGTCCACCGACGCCCTCGAGATCGTCCACGAGCACGCACGGGAAGGCGCGCAGCTGCGCGAGCGCTTCTTTCGCGAAAACGGACAGGCAGTGGTCGCTGCGGGGCGAGCCCTCGCCCTGTGCCTCGCCAAGGGCGGAAAGATCCTCTTCTGCGGCAACGGCGGCTCCGCGGCCGACGCCCAGCACCTGGCCGCCGAGTTCGTCAACCGCTTCCAGCTCGAGCGCCCGCCGCTCCCCGCGCTGGCCTTGACCACCGACACCTCCATCCTTACAGCCATCGGCAACGACTACGGCTTCGACCAGATCTTCTCCAAGCAGGTGCAGGCCCTCGGACGCCCCGGCGACGTGCTCGTGGGCATCTCCACCTCGGGCAACAGCCCCAACGTGGTGGCCGCCATGCGCCTGGCCAGGGAAAAAGGGCTGACCACCCTCGGCATGGCAGGCAAGAACGGCGAGATCGTCCAGTTCAGCGACCTGGCGCTCCTCGTGCCCCACGGCGTCACCGCAATGATCCAGGAGATCCACATCGCCTGCGGGCACCTGCTCTGCAAGCTGGCCGACCACTACCTCTTCGAGGCCGTCATGGAACTCAAGCCTTACCTCGACGCCGCGCCCTGACCGCGCGGCCCCAAGGAGCTCACCCAATGCCCATCTACGAATATCGCTGCAACCAGTGCGGCGCGGACTTCGAGGAACTCGTCTTCGGAGACGCCAAGCCCCCGTGCCCCCAATGCGGCTCCGAGGACACCGGCAAGCTCATGAGCGCCTGCCGTCACACCGCCGGACACAACCCCGGCGGCTACCAGGGCAACACCGTCCCCGCCTCGGTCCCCAGGGGCGGAGGCTGCGCCGGTTGTTCCGGCGGGAGCTGCTCCACGTGCAAGTAAGCCTCACCATCGCCACGCGCGGCTCCAAGCTGGCCCTCTGGCAGGCCCACCACATCAAGGGGCTCCTCGAGGCCCGCCACCAGGGCCTGAGCGTCCAGCTGCTCATCCTCAAGACCCAGGGCGACAAGATCCTCGACGTGCCCCTGGCCAAGGTGGGCGGCAAGGGCCTCTTCGTGAAGGAGATCGAGGAAGCCCTGGCCGACGGCCGCGCCGACCTCGCCGTGCACTCCATGAAGGACGTGCCCGTGGAGCGCCGCCCCGGCCTCGCCCTGGGCCCCATCCCCCGGCGCGAGGACCTGGCCGACGCCCTGCTCTCCACCCTGTACCCCTCCCTCGACGCGCTCCCCCGGCGCGCCGTGGTGGGCACCTCCAGCCTGCGCCGCCAGGCCCAGCTCCTCGCCCTGCGCCCGGACCTGGAAATCCGCATGCTGCGCGGCAACCTCGACACCCGCGTGGGCAAGCTCCTCGACGGCCAGTTCGACGCCATCGTCGTGGCCGCCGCAGGGCTCAACCGCCTGGGACTCACAGCGCCCCACAACGTCCGCCTGGGCCCCCCGGACTTCCTCCCCGCCGTGGCCCAGGGCGCACTCGGGCTGGAATTCCGCGCCGACGACGCCAAAACCCGCGATCTCACCGCCTTTCTCGACCACCCCGACACCCGCGACGCCGTGGACGCCGAACGCGCCTTCCTCGCGCGCCTCGAAGGCGGCTGCCAGGTGCCCATCGCCGCCCACGGACGCCTCGATGGCGATCAGGTGGCGCTCACCGGTCTCGTCGCCGACCCCGACGGCAAGCGGCCCGTGCGCGCCGAGCGCCGCGCCCCGCGCGGCCAGGCCGCGGAACTGGGACGCCTCGTGGCCGAAGACGTGCTGGCCCAGGGAGGAGGCGACATCCTGCGCGCCGTCTACGGACAAGGCAAAGCCTAGAATGCGCGCGGCGGGGACGGCGGGTAAGAGGCCTCCGGCGGGCAAAGAGGGCTCCGCCCTCTCTGCACTCTCCCAGGGGGAGAGCCTCCCCCTGGACCCGGCTATTGCTTCGCGGGTTCCACCGGCCACGACATCGTGTCCTGGTCCGTACGCAGCACAGCAGCGGACACCCGCCGGGAACGCGCCTCAAGGCAGGCGCTTATCCCGGCGGACTGCCATCGCCGCAAGCGGCGATGCGCAAGGAGTGTGTCTTCAGAAATCCAAAAGAGTCCTTGATCCACCCCCTGGCGCGAAGCGCCACGGCCCCCCGCGCGGGGATTCGCGGCTTTGCGCGAATTCCGGCGCGACAGGCGGCGCAGCCGCAAAGGCCTTGCCAGCCGGTCCAGGTTCTCCGCGCGGAGAACCTGGACCGGCAACGCATGCGCATCCGGTGAAACCCGCGAAGCGGAATGGGATTCCAAAGGGCGTAGCCCTTTGGCCGCCGGAGGCATATTCTCCTCCCGTCTCTTCTCCCTCCCTCTCCTTTCTGTCCGGAGCTTTTCGTGACGTCGCCTGATCGTCTTTGGACGCTGCTCTGGCGCGCGGCCACGGCGGGGACGCTGGGGCTGGTGGTTGCGATGGCGTTTTTGAGCGCCTTCGCCGCCCATCCCGACGAGAAGGACCACGTGGGCGCAGGCCAGTACTACATGCGCTACTGGGATCCTCCGGCGGTGGGGGACGAGCGCGCCAAGGGGGCGTACAGCAACTACGGGGTGTCGTACCTCAACCAGTTGGACGCGGTGTATTTTTTCGCGGGCAAGTTCGCGGTGCTGGCGCGGCCTCTGGTGGGGCAGGATCATGTGGCGCTGCGTCTGTTCAACGTGGTGTTGTTCGCGTTGCTGACGGCGATGGCGTGGAGCGTGCCCGGGCGGTGGCGTCTGGCGTTGCTGCCTTTGTACCTGACGCCTCAGGCCTGGTACGTGTTCAGTTATTTCAACGGGGACGCGTTGCCGTTGGCGTTGGGCATGGGCACGGTGTGGCTGTGCGCGGTGCGCTTGGCGTCCGGACCGGAGTCCGCTGGTCGCGGCTGGGTGTGGGGCATGGGGGCGCTGCTGGGGCTTTTGACAGTGTCCAAGCAGAATTACTATGTGTATCTGGTGTTTTTCGTTGCGTTCTGGACCATGGCGGCGAGCGCGCGTCGGGGTCTGCCCGGTGCGGGCGGCCGCGAGGCGTTGCTGGCGTTGGGTCTGGCGGCGTTGATTTTCGGCGCGCGTTACGGGGCGCACCTGATGGTGGCGGCCACGCAGCCGCCGGACGCGCAGCACCAGTTGGCGGAGGCGATGGCCGCGCCGGAGTTCAAGCCGTCGGCGCAGGTGGACGGCAAGGGGTTCTGGGGTTCGCGGATGCGCTCCAAGGGCGTGACGCTGGTGGAGATGTTCACGGGCGAGTGGAAGTGGCACGTGTTCACATTCCGCAGCGCGTTCGGCAAGTACGGGGCCATGGACGTGGAGGCGCCGTTGCTGTTCTACCGCTGGATCGGCCGCGCGGCGGCGGTGTTCGGCCTGGCGTACGCGGCGGCGCTGTGGCGGGCGGGGATGTGGGCGCGCGCCGGGTGGGCGCTGTGGCTCGCGTTCGCGCTGCTCACGGCGGGCCAGTCGTTGTGGCATTCGTGGAACAACGATTTCCAGTCCCAGGGGCGGTATCTGTTCCCGATCCTGCCCATGACGGGCTGCGTGCTGGCGCTGTTCGGCCCGGAGCTGGGGCGCGGCCGGACGTGGCTGTGGAGCCTGGGCGCGGTGTTGTGGCTGATGTCCGCGTGGTCGTTCGCGGCGGTGGGCCTGGCCCGGATACCGTGCTGAAGGCGTCTAGACGATCTCGTTGATCACGTGTCCCACGAAGTTTTCCGTGAGGGTGTGGATCACCTGGTCGGCGGGCGGGGTGGGGATGATCACGTGTCCGGGGTCGTGGGCCCAAAAATGTCCCGGCGGCTGCGCCACGATGGCGTCCGGCGAGTGAACCAGGCCGTCATAGCCTGCGAAGTGGACAAGGCCGTCGTTCATGACGGACTCCGGGGGAGAGCGCGGGGCGGCCGGGAAGGCCGCCCTTTGGTTTCTGAATAACTCCCCTGGCCGGGTTTGTCGAGCGTTCAGCCGTCCTGGCGGCTCACGCCGGCCTGGGAGAAGGTGGCCATCTCGTTGAGCACGGCGGCCGAGGCGCGCAGGAGCATGAGGGCCAGGGCCGCGCCGGTGCCTTCGCCCAGGCGCAGGCCCAGGTCGAGCAGGGGGGCGGCGTCCAGGGCGCGCATCACGGCCATGTGCCCGGGTTCGGCCGAGGCGTGGCTGAAGAAGCAGTAGTCCTTGGCGGCGGGGGCCATTTTCAGGGCGGCCACGCAGGCGGCGGTGGAGATGAAGCCGTCCACCAGCACGGCCTGGCGGTTGGCCGCGCCGCCCAGGATCAACCCGGCGATGCAGGCGATCTCGAAGCCGCCCAGGGCCGCGAGGATGGCCAGTGGGTCGCCCGAGGCCACGGCCGCGCGGTTCACGTCGAGGCATGTTTCGATCACGCGAACCTTGCGGTTGACGGCCTGGGGGTCCAGCCCGGTGCCGGGGCCGGTGACTGCCTGGGGGGCCAGGTCCAGGAAGGCGCAGTAGAGTGCGGTGGAGGGCGTGGTGTTGGCGATGCCCATGTCGCCCGTGCCGATGACGCGCACGCCGCGCCCGGCGGCCTGGCGGGCGAGGGACGCGCCCAGTTCCAGGGCTTGCAGGCACTGTTCGATGGTCATGGCCGGGCCTTTGGCCATGTTTTGCGTGCCCGGAGCCACCTTGGCGCGCACCAGGCCCGGGTGCTCGGGGAAGTCCGGCCCGGCGCATCCGGCGTCCACCACCACGAGTTCCGCCCCGGCCTGTCGGGCCAGCACGTTGACGCCCGCGCCGCCGCCCATGAAATTGAGCACCATCTGCCTGGTGACCTCCTGCGGGTAGAGGCTCACGCCTTCCTGGGCCACGCCGTGGTCTCCGGCGCAGGTGAAGAGTGCGGCCGGGTCGGCCTGGGGTTTGCCGCCGCCCTGGATGAGGGCCAGGCGCAGGGCCAGTTCCTCCAGGCGTCCCAGGCTTCCCTGGGGCTTGGTGAGGTCGTCGAGGCGGGCCTGGATCGCGGGGACGAGGGAGGCGTCCACGGGGGCGATGGGGTCGGTGAGGGCCTTGAGGCGAGGGTGCATGGTGAAGTCCTTGTGATGGGCGGTCCTGGGCCTGCCGGTGCAATGAAAAAATCCCCCGGCCCCCCGTGAGGGGGGACAAGGGATTGCCGTTGCCATGGGATCAATCCGCGGATCGGGTCCGGCCGTTCGTCTTCAGGCTCGCGGGTCGTCCTCCGCCCGCCCTTCCCATCCCCAGGGACAGTGGTTCCGCGGGCATCGTCTCCGCTTACTGCGGCGGGTCCGCCACGGAATCGCACCGTGTTCCGCAACGGCCGGGATGCGGGGGCGGCTTAGCGCGGCCGGGGGCGCGGCGTCAAGCGGGCTCGGCGCGCAGCCTGCTCTGGCCCGTGGTGTCGAGCACCTGCTGCCAGGCGCTGGAGCGCACGTCCATGACCTTGCGGCCCACCGTGACCAGGGGCAGGGGCACGTGCACGGGAATCTCGTGCAGGCGGCTGACCATGATGCCGGTTTTTCCGGCCATGCCCGCGTGCACGGCCATGGCGCCCAGCATGTTGCAGTGGGCGCGGTCGGCCCCGCTGGCGGGCACGGAGCGGATGATGTAGCTGGGATCGATGAACTTGAGGTTGATGGGCAGGCGCTCCTTGAAATAGGCCTTGGTGCGGCCGATGAGCAGGCCGCAGATGTCGCCCAGCACCTTGTTGCCCGAGGCGTCGGTGAGCCCGGATTCGGGGAGCAGGTCCTGCCCCGCGCCTTCGGCCACCAGCACCACGGCGTGGCCGCGCCGCCGGAGCCTGGCCTCCAGGGCGGGCAGGAAGCCGCCGGGGCCTTCGAGCACAACGGGCTCCTCGGGGGCCAGCACGAAGTTCACCTCCTTGATGGAGAGCGCCGCCGCCGCCGCGATGAACCCGGACTCGCGTCCCATCACCTTCACCACGCCGATGCCGTAGGGCGCGCCGGTGGCCTCCACGTGGGCGCAGCGCACGGCCTCGATCACCTTTTCCACGGCCGACTCGAAGCCGAAGGTGCGCGAGACGAAGTGGATGTCGTTGTCCACGGTCTTGGGGATGCACACCACCGCGATGCGCAGCCCCCGCGTCGCCGTGACCGCCTGGATGGCCTGGGCCGCGCGCATGGAGCCCACGCCGCCCATCACGAAGAGCATGCCCACGTTGAGCCGCTCCAGGGCGTCCACCACGTCCTCGGGGTTCTGCGGCCCGCGCGAGGTGCCGAGCACGGTGCCGCCGAACTCGTGGATGTCGGCCACGGAGGCGGGGGAGAGCTCCATCACGTCGGGATCGGTCTTGGGGATGAACCCGGCCAGGCCGTAGCGCACGCCCAGCACACCGGAGAGGCCGTAGCCGTGGTGCGCCTCCATGACGATGGAGCGGATCACGTCGTTGGTGCCCGGGCAGATGCCCCCGCAGGTGACCACGGCGCATTTGGTCTTGGGCGGGTCGAAATAGATCATGCGCCGGGGGCCGGCCTGCTCCATGGACGCCACCGAGGGGCGCTTGCCCTGGCCCGGGTGCAGGATGTTCACGAGCACCCCCTGCTCGTCGTCCACGAAAAGCGAGTGACGGCGAGGGTTGGGGATCTTGGCCGCGCCCAGGTTGGGCGTGCGGGTCTTCTCGGCGTCCAGGTGGGGCCAGGGCTGGCCTGGGTGTTCGCTTTGGTGCATGATGGCCTCGCGCGCGGTTTACGATGACTTGCCCCCAACCTAGCCTCCCGCAAGGCGGTGTGACAAGATGCAATCAAGACCCGAGAGGACCTTCTTCTTCATCCCCCCCGTGCGCCGGGCGGCCGGGGGCGTGGCCGTGCTCTGGCGCATGGCCCGCTTCCTGCGCGAGGCCGGGCGCGACGCCCGCGTCGTGCTGCGCGAGGCCGGGGACTGGCGGCCCGACGACGCGGGCCAAAGCGTCCCGGAGGAGGATTTCCTCACCGTGGCGCCCACGTCCCGCGACGCCTGGGTGGTTCCCGAGGGCTGGGTGAACGCCCTGGCCCCGGGCCTCAAGGGCGGGTCGCGCTGCCTGGTGTACGTGCAGAACTGGGCCTATCTCTTCTCGGGGCTCCCCCCGGGCGTGGACTGGCGCTCCCTGCCGGTGACGTTCCTGGCCGTGTCGGCTCCGGTGGCCTGGTTCATCCGCCAGAGCCTGGGCGTGGACGCCCCGATCCTGCGCCCGGGCATCGACCTGGGGCTCTTCGCCCCGCCGGAGGAAAAGCCCGGCGAGCTGACGGTCGCCTACATGCCGCGCAAGAACAAGGCCCTGGCCGACGAGATCATGGCCGTGCTGGAGGCGCGCGGCCGCTTCGCAGTGCGCTTCGCCCCCATCGCCGGGCTGGACCAGGCCGGGGTGGCCCGCGTCCTGCGCGAGAGCCGCGCCTTCCTGGCCACGGGCTTCCCCGAGGGCTGCCCTCTGCCCCCCCTGGAGGCCATGGCCTGCGGGGCCGTGCCCTGCGGCTTCGCGGGCCTGGGCGGCTGGGACTACATGCGCCAGGCCGCCCCGGACCGCCACCGGCCGGACTGCCCCCTGGAGGAGCGCCCCTGGGGCGGCAACGGCTTCTATGTGGCCGACAACGACGTGCTGGGCGCGGCCCTGGCCCTGGAAGAAGCCCTGGAGCTGCACCGCGCGGGCGGAGAGCCCCTGGCCCGAGTGCGGGAGGCCTGCGCCGCCACGACCCGGGCCTATTCCCTGGAGGCCCAGCGCCGATCGGTCCTCGATTTTTGGGAGCGCCTGGGCTAGAGCACCACCCCATGGTCGCGACCGTCCTGCACTTCGCCAAGCTGGCGTTCTTCGCCGCCAACGCCCTGGCGGCCGCGCTATTGTGCCTGGAGATGGGCCCGGCGGCCCGAAACCTCACGGCCTTCGCGCCCCTGGCCTTCGCCCTGTGCGTGCTGCGCCCGGCGCTGTGGCCCCATGCGCTCTCGGGCCTCGGGGCCGTGCTGATGTTCTTCGGGTTCCAGTCCTATTCCGTGCACGCCCAGGCCCTGGCGTACCTGGCGGGCCTGGCGGGTCTGGCCCTGGCGGTCTCCTCGGGCAGGGAGCCCCTGCCGGGGGAGGACGGGGCGTCCCCCTCGCCCCTGAACCTGTGGCTGACGGCCTTCGTGGGCGTGATGCTCTGCGGGGTGCCGCTCATGCCCCTGGGCGAGGCCTGGGCCGCCCTGCGCGAGCTTGGCCCCCTGGGGCTGGCCCGGATGCTCGGCTATTCACCGGCCAGGAGCTCCTTTTACGCCCTGGCGGGGCTGGACCGCCTGGTCCTCTACGCCCTGCTGGCCCGGGAGCTGGCCCGCCTGCGGGGCTGCGACGCCCCCCGGGCCGTGCTGCTCGGGGCCGCCGCGTCGCTCCCGGCCTCCATGGCCTTCGGGTTCAGCGAGTTCTTCCTGGCCAAGGGCAAGGCCTTCGCCATGAGCGACCGCCTCACGTCGCTTTTCCTCAATCCCGGATGGTACGCCGAATACCTCTGCGTGGCCTTCCCCTTCCTGCTGCTCCTGGGGCGCGGTCGGGCGGGCCTGCTGGCGTGGCCGCTCACCGCGGCGGGCGTGGCGGCCATGGTGCTCACCATGGCGCGGGGGGCGTGGATCGTCTTCGGCTGCCTGGCCGTGTCCCTGGCCGTGCTCGCGGCGGCGCGCTTCGACCTCTTCGCCCTGGACCGCCGCCGCATGGCCCGGGGCGCGCTGGCGGGGCTGGCCCTGGCCGGGGTGGTGGCCCTGGGGCTCTACGGAACCCTGGCCGCCACGCGGGTTTCGCTCATGAACTTCCCCCTGGCCGTGATGATCGGCGAGCGCCTGGAGCGCTTTCTGGAGAGTCCCCGGCCCATGGTCTTCAAGAGCGGCGTGCTGGTGGGGGCCGAGGCCCCGGCGGCGGGCATGGGCTACGAAACCTACGCCTGGCACTACCCCCACCTGATGGCCGTTCCCGAAAGCGCCCTGGCCCGGGGCGTTCCCGCCTCGGCCGAGGTGTTCGAGGCCACGCACAACCTCTTCATCCAGATTTTCGCCGGGGGCGGCGTTCTGGGTCTCGCGGCGTGGCTGCTTCTGGCTTGGCGGGCCCTGCGGGTGGCCCTGGCGCGCCACAGGCTCCGGGCGGACGCCCTCTCGCTGGCGGCGGCGCTTTCGCTGGCGGTGTTCCACGCGTTCGGGCTCTTCCAGGAGATGGTCTACATCCCGGCGGTGTGGCTGCTCTTTTTCGTGGTGCTGGCGGCGTGCCTGCGCATGGAGCGCGAGCTCCCGGGCTGGAGCGCGCCCTGGACGGGCCGCCTGGCGGCGCGCGTCGCGGCCCTGGCCCTGTGCGCGGCCCTGGCCTTGCAGCTGGGCAACGCGGGCTTCGCGGCCACGGCGCGCTCGCTGGGGCTGGCGTCCTACCCTGCGCCCGGCGTCCAGGACACCCAGGGCTTCTACGGGCCGGAGCTCATCGACGGCCGGGTGGCCCTGTGGAGCCCCGGTGCGGCGTCGTTCCTGCTCACGGGGCAGGGGCCTTGGACCTTCGAGGCCGGGGCGTCGCGGCCGGACCTGGAACAGCCCGTGGAAGTGCGGCTCTCCTCGGGGGGCGCGATGCTGGCCCGGGCGCTCCTGGGGGGCGAAGGCCCGCGCCGCGCGACGCTGACGATCCCGACGGAGGCGGCCCGTCCGGGGCAGCGGGTGTGGCTTTTCGCGGCGCGTCCCTATTTCCCGCTGATGGCCCACGGCATCAAGGACCACCGCGCCCTGGGGGTGTGGCTGGCCGGTCCGGGGCTTGGGGAGTAGGCCGGGGTCACTGCCTGACGGCGGTGTCCGCGTTGTGGCTGAAGACGCGCACCTCGTTGACCAGGCGCATGCCCAGGTCGCGGATGCGGGAGTTGTCGGAGGATGCGGCCAGGCTCTCCAGGGCCTTGAGGTCGTTGGTCAGGTGCCGTGCGGCCACGTCCTTGGTCTCCACGATTTTTGAGCGCACCAGGGCCATGTCCTCGGGCTGGCGCAGGCGTTCCTCCACGGCCGCGAGCTGGGCCAGGGCGTGGGCGCGCAGGGAGTAGAGCATGGCCGTGGCGGTGTAGTAGTTGCAGAGGTTTTTTTCGCCGGGGTCGTCCATGGTGGCGGAGAGGTCCGCAGCCTTGTTGGCCAGGTCCTCGAAGTGGCGCTGGGAGGCTGCGAAGTGCTTGGCCTGGGCCAGGGCCGGGGAGGGCAGGGCCAGGCAGGCCGCGACGATCAGGGCTCGGACGAAAAAAAGCATGGGCACCTCCTGCGTCCTGGCCTCCTAGCAGTTTGAGCGGCGGGGTCAAGTGACCGCGATGACGGATTTTGCGCGCCGGGTGCAGGAAACGTAACCGGCGCGACATGCGCCAGGGGATTGTTTGATTTCGACGAAGCTTTTCATTATGGTAAGGTTTCTGGCATGGCATGCCGGACTTGGCGCGCTTGCGCCCGTTCCAGGTTTGGCCCGCTTTCTGCATGCGGGACGTTCCTGGCAGGTCCCGCAGTCCAGGCCAGGAGTCCTGCGCCCGTGAGGTTGTCCATCCGTATGAAACGCCGCCATTTCCTGTCGCTGTGCGCCTGCGCGGGCGTTTGCGCGGCCCTGCCCGGCGCGTCGCTGGCCAACGTGGCCCGGCCCTTCCCCAAGGGCATGCTCACCTTCACCTTCGACGACGGCATCGTGAGCAACCACCGCTACGCCCTGCCCATCCTCAAGAGCAGGGGGCAGGTGGCCACGGCGGGCATCGTGGTCTCGCGCATGCTCTCGAACAACGACGACTACATGACCGTCGAACAGGTGCGCGAGCTTGCCGCCAACGGCTGGGAGATCGCCTCCCACAGCCTCACCCACTCGCGCCCCACGCAGATTCCCAAGACCTACGAGCAGGAGCCGGTCAACGGCTGGCACGTCTGCGAGAAATTCCCCGGCCAGTACCAGACCCAGTACGAGTACGAGCGCATCGCCGGGCTCTACCAGGACGGCCGACCTCTCGCCGAGGTGCAGAGCCTGGACGCGCTGCAGGCCACGCCGGGCAGCTACTGGCTGGACAGGGCCATCGCGGAGCTGCATGTGCGTCCGCCCCGTCCGGGCGATCCCTCCAGCCTGGGCATCGCGGCCGGCTCCTACCAGCGGGAGATGGAGCAGTCCAAGGCCATGCTCCTGGAGTTGGGCTTCGACGTGGACACCTACATCGCCCCCCACAACTACTGGACCGACGACGTGGAGGCCCTCTCGCGGCGCTCCTACGCCCGGGCCTGCACGGGGCGCGACTCCGACAACCGCCCCTCCACGTTCAATCCCCACGCCATCCGCCGCTTCATGGTGCACGAAAAGGACTCGGCCCAGGCCTTGGCGCGCATCGTCAAGGACCACTGCCTGGAGTACGGCGGCTGGGTGGTCTTCTGTTTCCACGGCGTGGGCGACAAGACCGGCTGGGAGCCTTATCCCGCCGACAAATTCGACCAGCTCTGCGCCTGGGTGGCCCAGGAGGGCATCCCCATGGTCACGGTGCGCGAGGGCGCAAAGGCCATGCAGGCCGCCCGGCAAAACGACACGAAGCAAAAAACCATCGCCAAGAAGGGTTCATAAGGATGCGTAAACTGAAGATCGCGGTCGGAGGCTATCTGGTCAGCTTTCCCCTCGGGGGCCAGGTGTGGATGTTCCTGCACTACCTCAAGGGACTCGAACGGCTGGGCCATGAAGTGATCTTCGTGGAAGACACCGCCGAGTGGGCGCTGCCCTTCGACCCCGTGAAAGGTTACGCCTCCGCCGACTCCGCCTACGGGCGCGGCGTGATCGGCCAGGCCTTCGACCGCCTCGGCTTGGGCGACCGCTGGGCCTACAGCACCATCTTCGAGGGCAAACACTACGGCATGTCCCGCGAGGCCGTGGACGCCTTCTGCGAAAGCGCCGACCTCTTCCTGAACGTCTCGGGCGTGATCCCCCTGCGCGAATCCTTCATGAAGGCCAAGGTGCGCGCCATCATCGACACCGACCCCATCTTCACCCAGTCCAAGATCGCCGGGGACGACTGGACCAGGGACTACTTCAAGCGCCACGACGTGTTCTTCACCTGGGGACGCAACATCCCCACCGGCTCCACCGGGGTGGAACTCTCCGGCATCGACTACATCCCCACCAACGTGCCCATCGTCCTGGACCTCTGGCCCAACGTGGAAGGCCCCGGCGCAGGCTTCACCACCATCGGCAACTGGGACGCCCAGGGCCGCGACATCGTGCACGAGGGCAAGAAACTCTCCTGGCGCAAGTGCGAGAAGTACGAGCGCATCATCGACCTGCCCGGCAGGCTCCCCGGCGTGACGCTCGACCTGACCATGAGCGGCATGAAGGAGGACGCCAAGCGCTTCGCCGAGCACGGCTGGGTGGTGAAGAACGCCCTGGAGCTCTCCCGCGACATCTGGAACTACCACGACTACATCCTGGGCTCCACGGCCGAGTTCACCGTGGCCAAGGAGCAGAACATCCAGCTCAAGTCCGGCTGGTTCTCCGACCGCTCCGCGAGCTACCTGGCCTCGGGGCGTCCCGTCATCGTGGAGGATACGGGCTTCGGCACCTACCTGCCCGTGGGCGAGGGCCTCGTCACCTTCGACGGCGTGGACAACGCCGCCGCGGCCATCGAGCACGTGCTCTCGGACTACCCCCGCCACCGCAAGGCCGCCCGGGCCATCGCGGAGGAGTTCTTCGACTCCGACAAGGTGCTGGGGGACATCCTCACGGCCTGCGGTTTCTAGTGTCGCGATTTTGAAAAACATGAATATGTTTTTCAAAATTAAAGTTAATTGTTTTAGCTTGTTACGTACTCTATCCGTAGAGGCGCATTTCGTGGACGCGACACCAGCGGCCGACGGACCCAACACGCGGGCTGCCCGGCCCGCGTCCGACGCATCGCAAACGCCCGGCCGGGGAACCCGCCGGGCGTTTTTGCGCAGGGCGTCTCAGCAGGGGCGTACGGACGACGCGCACCGCGCATCCGGGACGGACGCGGGGCGCGCGGGATGCCGACGGAAACGAGCGGTCATGCGCCGAAAATTTCGACGGCCGCGCCTTACAGCCCCTTCCCTCCTGCAAGAGCGGACTTATAATGTGTCTACGGGCGAAGCGGCCCGGAATCCAGCGGAGGGGTGAGCGAAATAAGCCTTCATTCCCATACGCCGCGCCAAGGGCGCGAAGAAGGATTCGCGAAAGCGCGTCACAAGAGCCACACCTGAAGGAAGGGGAGGCTGCCGGACAATCCGGCTCGTGCGCCAGCGAATCCTTCGCATTTTTCGAGCGGCCTGCGAGGGCCGCTTTTTTTTGTCCGCCGCGTCGCCTTGCCAGGCCTTGGCGCTTCACCAAGGAAGATCAGGACGCCTGGTCTCCGGCGGGAGCACATCTCCAGCGTCCGCCGTCTCCGGCTCCGCGCCCCTGCTCCCGCCCTCTACGCTCCCGGCCTCGGTCCTCTTTGCCCCTCCACCCAGCGGATCTCGCGCTCGATGGAATCCACCACGTCCTTTTCCTTGAGTTCCTCGGGGAGCACGTCGAAGGTGTAGGTCTCCACCTCCAGGGGCACACGGCCGGGCACGCGGGGCAGGAAGCCTTCCAGGTAGTCCCGGGTGCTCAGGCAGCCGGGCAGCTCCTTCAGGAACACCGGCACGTGGAAGTGCACGCGCCAGCTCTCCACGCCTGCGGGGCGCGCGGCCAGGGCCATGTCCAGGTCGTCGAAGCGCAGGATCGAGCCGTCCTCCAGGCGGGCCGCGCACTGGTGCAGGTAGACGGGTTCGTGGAAGCGCGCCAGGGGGGTCAGGTCCGGCCCGTCCAGGTGCAGGGCCGAGGAGACCTGCACGTGGCCGATGCCCAGGTCCGCGCGGGCCAGGGCGGCCAGGGTCTCGGCCGGGGCCTCGTACTGCAGGGCCTGGTGGCAGCAGTCCACGCAGGCGGTGAAGTGGGGGGCCAGCCCGGGGGAGAGCTCCAGGCGGTCGCGCAGGTCCGCCAGCTGGGGGGTGGTCTCCACCAGGCAGCCGGGCTCGGGCTCCACGGCCAGGCGCACGGTGCGCCCGGTGCGCCGGGCCAGCTCCTGCAGGGCGCGCAGGGTCCCGCGCAATCCTTCCAGGGCCTGGCGCTCCTGGGCCGGGTCGAACCCGGCGCGGAAGCCCACGGGCACGGTGGACACCGAGCCCGTGCCGCCTTCGGGCAGCCACAGGGCCAGAAGCTCCGCCAGACGCAGGGTGTAGGCGGCCCGTGCCGGGTCGCGCCAGTCGGGCAGGTAGACCTGCTCCTTCACGGGCGCGGCATGGAAGGCGCCGTAGGGAAAGCCGTTCACCGTGGAGACGCAGAGGCCGTGCTCCTCCATCCAGTCCCTGAAGCGCAGGGCTTCGGCGTGGTCCAGCTCGCGCGCCGCGCGCCCGGAGAGGCGCAGACCCACGGGGAAGGGCGCGTCCGGGCTGAGCCGGGCCTTCACGCGCAGGGTGTGGGCCTGGAGGTTGGCGAAGGTGTCGGTCCAGGACTCCCCGGGGTGGATGTTGGTGCAGTAGGTGACGGGCAGTCGGCTCACGCGAAACGCTCCCGGAGCAGGTCCGAGGCCCGGCGCATGAGCGCGAAGTCCACGGCGTTCACCTCAACCCGCGCGCCGATGCCCGTGAGCAGGCTCAGGAACAATCTGCCGCCCAGGTGCTCGCGGAAGGCCTCCAGGGCGGCCTCCATGTCCAGGCTGTCGAGGCCCGCGTGCCAGGGGGTGAAGCCCAAGGCGGGCAGGACCTCCAGGATGCGCTCCAGGTCGGCCTCCGGCAGGAGCCCAGCCAGCCTGGAATAGACGCTGTCCAGGGCCACGCCCACGGCCACGGCCTCGCCGTGCCCCAGGCTGCCGCCCGAGGCCTCCTCCAGGGCGTGGGCGCTCCAGTGGCCGAAGTCCAGGGGCCGGGAGGAGCCGAACTCGAAGGGGTCGCCGCCGGTGGCGATGTGCTCCAGGTGCAATTCGGCGCAGCGCTCGATGGAATGCTCGTAGGGGCCGGGCTCGAAGCGCGCCAGGGCGTCCCTCTCCGCGTGCAGGCGGTCGAAGAAGGCCTTGTCCTTGATCAGGGCGATCTTCACGGCCTCGGCCAGGCCCGCGCGGCGTTCGCGAGCGGGCAGCCCGTCCAGGAGGGCGAAATCGCTCAGCACGGCGAAGGGCGGGGCGAACGTGCCCAGGAAGTTCTTGCGGCCGAAGAAGTTCACGGCGTTCTTCACGCCCACGCCCGCGTCGTTCTGCGCCAGGGCCGTGGAAGGCATGCGGATCAGGCGCACGCCCCGGTGGGCCGTGGCGGCGGCGAACCCGGCCGCGTCCAGGAGCGCGCCGCCCCCGGCCACCAGCAGGAAGGACTGGCGGCACAGGCGCGCAGCGAAGATGTGCTCCAGCACGGCCTGGAAGACCGAGAGGTCGTTCTTGGCCGCCTCGCCCCCGGGGAGCGCCAGGGGGGGCACGACGTTCGCGGCCTCGGGCCTGGCGTGCAGGTAGGCCTCCAGACGCGCGGGCAGGTCCGGAAAGGACCGGAGGAGTCCCTGGTCGAAGACGGCGGCCAGGCGGTGCGGTCCGCCCGGGGCCTGGGCCAGGATGTCCGCCAGGGCGGGGTTTTCGGGGTCGAAAGCGTCGCGCGTGAAGACGACGGGGAACTCGTAGGGCACGGCCAGGGCCTGGCGAATGGTCTTGCTCATGACCGGACGGGTGTAGGCGCTGGGGCGCTTGGCCGTCAATCGGGAGGCGCACGCAGGAAAAAAACGTACTCGCGGGCTGGATGGAGCGCAAAAAGCGTACTTTGAGATGGATAATGTCTTGATGATGTCCGCGAAAGGCCGGTCGGCGGGCATTCATGCGTTGGCACGGCTGATGCTATAGACTGCATGTTCGCGTCGGTCATCCGGTGTGGATGGCCGAAGAGCGAAAATGCAACGCATCATGGAGAGAAAGAAAATGAAACGCATCGTTTCCGTTGGTGTTCTTGGCGCCGTTCTGCTGACGGGATTCAACGCTTTCGCATCGGATAAGGCCGATACGGTCCAGGCCGCGAAACCTGCGCCGGTTTCGGCTCCGGCCCTGGAAGTCAAGAAGCCCGAGGCCCCCGCCGTGGCCGCCCCTGCTTCCCAGGCGGCCTCCGCCAAGGAGACGGCGCTCCCGGCCGCCAAGAACGGGACGCCCGACAAGGCCGTGCACGCCAAGAACCCGGCCCCGCTGGAGAAGTCCGCCCATCCGGCCAAGCCCGAGGCCGTCAAGGCCGACCCCTCCGCCACGGCCGCCAAGTCCGAGGCCAAGCCCGCCGTGAAGGCGGACGCGAAGCAGGTGGTCGAAACGGCCAAGGCCGATGCCAAGGCGGACGCGAAGCCCGAATCCAAAGCCCAGGCCAAGCCGACGGCCGAAGCGGCCAGGCCCGCCGCCAAGGCGGACGCCAAGCCCGAGGCCAAGCCCGAGACGGCCGTCAAGACCGCCCCTGCCGCCACGCGGGTCAACTGATCCCGGAGGACGCCGCGCCGCGCCTCACCCCGTGAGGCCCGGCGCGGCGAGGGACCCCCGGCCGGGGAGGCGGACCCCGGCCGGGCTAAACCCTTTTCCCGGGGCGTCCGATAAGCCTTTCGGAGCGGGCGGAAGCCCTTTCCGCGAAAAGCGTCCGGCATGCGGTATGCATCGTCCCGGGCATGAAGAGAGCCGATCGGCCACGGCGGGAGGCGGCCATGAACAGACTGAGAACACTGAGACACTACCTGCAGCACAGGCTCAACCCGGCGCACATCTATTGCAGGCTCTGCGAAATCGGTTTCGGAAGGCTCCAGGCCAGGAAGGTGTCCACCGTCTACGCCAGGTTCTACTCGCTCACCTGGCTCGGCTAGCCGCGCCGTGCGGGCGCCGGGCGCGGCGGCCTTGCGCTCCCCCGCCCCAAGGCCCCGGGACGTTTCTTCCGACCCGTCCTGGGTTCTTCCCTCCGGGCGGCCTTGTGGGTTATGCACCCTGCCCACGGCACGCGCCGCCACACTCCAGGAGGGCCCCATGTACGTAGGCCTGAAGATGCTCAAGGATTTCCACCCCGTCACTCCGGCAACGCCCCTCTCCGAAGCCAGGAAAATCCTGGAAAAAGAAGAGTATTGGATGCTCCTCGTCACCGAGGGGGAACGCCTGGCGGGCTATGTGCGCCACGAGGACCTGGCCGCCGCGCTGCCCTCCCTGGTCTCCACCCTGGAGCGCCACGAGGCCAACTACCTCATCTCCAAGCTCACCGTGGGCATGGTCATGCGCCGCGACATCACCACCGTGCCCCCGGAGATGGAGATCGAACAGGCCGCCCAGATCATGCACGACAAGAACCTGGCGGGCCTGGGCGTGGTGGACGAGAAGGGGCGGCTGGTGGGCTACATCAACCGCACCGTGATGCTCGAAGTGCTCGTGGAGGAAATGGGCCTGGCCCTGGGCGGCTCGCGCCTGGTCTTCGAGGTGGAGGACCGCGCGGGCGTGATCCTGGAAGCCGCCGGGGTCATCGCCGCCCACGGCGCGAGCATCCTCTCCACCAGCACCTTCTTTCACGGCGGACGGCGCATGGTGATCCTGCGCGTGAACGCCCGCGACGACGCGCCCATCCGCGCCGGCCTGGAAGCCAAGGGCTATCGCCTGGAGTCCGCAGCGGACTTCCGGCGCGAATGGGCCGAAGGAGCCTGAACGTGAGCCGCCGTCTCACCTCCCTGACCGTCCTGGCGCTCTTGCTGGCCACGGCCTCCCAGGCCTGGGCCGCCATGCAGGCCGAACCCAAGGATTTCCTGGGCATCCCCTTCGCCAAACCCTACGAGCCCGACCGCTCCTTCGCCTGCCAGCGCGATTCGGAGGAGGGCCTCAACTGCACCCGCGCCACGGACCATCTCGTCCTGCTGGGCGTGCCCCTGAAGAACCTGCGCTACGTCTTCATGCAGGGCTACCTCTACACCGTGGACGCCGAGGTGGCCGGGCGAGACGCCTACGACCGCCTGGCCGCGGAGCTCACCGCGCGCCACGGCAAGCCCGAGACGCTCCAGGGCGGCATGCTCTCCTGGAGCGGAACCAACGTGGACATCCTCCTGCACTACGACGCCTCCCGCAAGACCGGCGAGGTGGACTACATCTACAAGAACATCCCCTGCGGACTCGAATGAGCCGCCCGAGGAGCATCTCATGGCGCTGAAACTGATCCTGCGCGACACTCTGTTCTGGCTGCTCCTGGCCGGTTTCGCCCTGGCCATCGCCACCGGGACGGCCCTGCGGCCCACCGGGCCGGGCAGCGAGGGCAAGGCCCCCCTGAACGGCCAGCCCGTGGTGGTCCACCCTGCGGACGATCCGGCCCTGGCGGGCATCGTCAACGGCGTGTTCCCCAAGGTGGACGGCCAGCTCACCCTGGGGCAGGCCTTCTCGCGCTATCCGTGGTTCGCCGGACCCGCAAAGTGGATCGCCCGGGGACCGGCAGCCTCGCGCACGGCCGTGGTCACGGTCCCCCTGCGCATGCCCCTGGAGGCCGAGGCCCTGGGCGCGGGCTCTGATTCCTACCGCGTGTTCTATGTGGCCGAGTTCGGCTACTCGGGCGACATGAAGTCCTTCCGGCCCCTGTCGAGCGCCGTGGAGGTGCGCGACGCCGACAACAAACTGCGCGCCCGCGTGCCAGACCCCGAGTTCATCCTGGTGCGCCGTGTGATGCGCGGGGTGGAGCCGGGGGTGAGCCTCAAGCACGGCGTGGCCAAGGGGCGCTGATGGCGGGCATCCTCTGCGTGGACGTGGGCAGCGGCACCCAGGACGCGCTCTGCTGGCAGCCGGGGCTCTCCATCGAGAACTGCCCCAAGTTCGTGCTGCCCTCCCCGGCCAGGAGGGTGGGGGCGCGCATCCGGGAACTCACGGCCCGGGGCGCGGGCGTCCACCTGTGCGGCGCCAACATGGGCGGCGGCTTCGTGCGGGCCGTGCGCGCCCACCTGCAGGCCGGGCTCGGCGTGAGCGCCACGCCCCGGGCCGCCCTGGCCCTCACCGACGACCCCTCCACCCTGGAGGCGCGCATGGGCGTGCGCGTCCTGGAGCGCTGCCCGGCGGGGCACGTCCCCGTGCACCAGGCCGATTTCGACCCCGGCTTCTGGCAGGGCCTGCTGGCCCAGGCTGGCGTCGAGGCCCCGGACATGGTGCTGGCCTGCGCCCAGGACCACGGCTGCCACCCCGGGCAGTCCAGCCGCCTGGGGCGCTTCCGGCTCTGGGAGCGCTTCCTGGCCCAGGGGCCGGGGCGTCTCGCGGACCTGCTCTATGAGGCAGTTCCCCCGGAGCTCACGCGGCTGGCCGAGCTCCAGGAGGCCATCGGCGGCGGACCCGTCATGGACACCGGCCCGGCGGCCGCCCTGGGCGTGCTCCACGACCCCGAACTGGAGGCGCTGGTGGACGGCGAGGGCGCGCTGGTGGTGAACATGGGCAACAGCCACGTTTTGGGCCTCCTGGTGCGCTTCGGCCGCCTGCACGGGGTCTACGAGCACCACACCGGCATGCTGGAAGCCCCGGAGCTGGCCCGGCAGCTGGAGCGCTTCCGCGCCGGAGCGGTGGACTGCGCCGAGGTGTTCGGCGCGGGCGGGCACGGCTGCGCCTTCCACGGAGGCGGCGAGGCCTTCCGGGAGACGCTGGTGATCGGCCCCAGGCGCGCGGAGCTGGCCGGGCATCTCGCGGCGCGCTTCCCCGCCCCCTTGGGCGACATGATGCTCACGGGCTGCTTCGGGCTTCTCAAGGCCTGGCAGGAGCGGGGCAGGCCCGCAGGCTGACCCCGCCCCCGCCTCGACAGTCTGCTAGCCGAAAGTGCACACGTACTGGGCCACCGCGCCCTCCACCACCATCTCGAAGGAGGTGTTGGCGGGCACGTTGAAGGCCTGTCCCGGTCCGTAGACTCCCCATTCGTCCTCGCCGTCCACCTTGGCGCGCACGCTGCCCGCCGTGATCTCCATGATCTCGGGGTCGGCGGTGGTGAAGGTGTAGGCCCCGGGCTGGCACACGCCCAGGGAGCGGCGCACGCCCGAGGCGTCCCAGATGGAGTGGCTGACCACGCTGCCGTTGAAGAAGACGTTGGCCACGGCCTTGGCTTTGACGTTCTCGAAATATTCCGGGCTTTTCATGGATGGACCTTCACGGGTTGAGGGTTGGCGCGGGGGCTAGAGACCGCAGTTGTAGCCGATGGGCGCGAAGAGGCCCTCCAGGAGCCTGCCCACCGTGAAGCGCGCGGCGTCCAGGGGAAAGGCCGGGGCGGGGTCTTCCCCCAGGAGCGCCGCGCCGCCTTGGAAGCGCACGCGCAGGGGCTTCACGTCCTGGACGCGCTCGTCGCAGAGGTTGGGCACGCGCGTGGGGGCGAAGCGTCGAGGGGGAGCGTCCGGGAGCGTCGCCTCCACGGTGTTCATGGGCGTGGAAAGGGCCACGGGTTCGCCGTCCGGCCCGAACTCCAGGGAGCAGACGTCGCCGTGCACGCCCAGGGCGTCCGGGTCGAAGGCTTCCAGGATGCCGATGGGCGTGGGCACGGCGGTGAGCGCGGCGGGCTCGAAGGAGCGCAGCGCCCCGGACTCGTGGAAGGAGACGCCGATGCGCGCCTTGAGCCGCCCCAGGGGGGTTTCGATCTCCACGCTCTCGCCGGGCCAGAGGGTCACGCTTTTCAGCGCTCCGCCCGGGAAGAACTGCACCCCCGCGATGCGGGCCGTGATGCGTCCGGCCGGCGTCTCCAGGGTAAGCGGGTCGTTGAGGGTGGCCTCCTCCTTCTCGGTCCAGTAGCCGGAGAGCTTGCCGTAGACCGGGAAGACCCGGCGCAGCGCGCCGTCCGGGTGGAAGCTCACGAACTCGGCCGGGAGCGGTCCCAGAGGGGTGGGAAGCACGGTGCGCTCCTCAAGGGCCATGGACTTGAGCGAGCCGTTCGGATGGAACTCGACGGGATGCACCTTGGGGCGGCGGGCGTCGTCGGTGGAGTGTTGCGCGTCCAGACGCCCCAGAGGCGTCTCCAGGGCGAGGGGGCCGGCCGGTACGCAGCCGACGAGCGCCCCGTCCGGGCCGTATTCGGGAAAGTCCACCGGCCCCAGGGGGCCGTAAAGGGTCTGCACGGTGAGCGTCATGGGGTTCCTCGTTTCGAGATTCCGCGCATCCTAGCGGATTTGTCAAAAGAGGCAAACCACTCGCCTGGAGGGTCCCGCAGGGGGGGGCCTTGGGCGTCGCACGGGTTTATTCCCGCGAATCCGTGCAATTGTGGACGGTTGCCGTTGAAATGCGTTTGACTTGCGGATATGGGGTTTTCATGCCCGGGAAGACCATCCTTTTCGTGGCCCAGGCCCACGCGATCACGTCCCTGTTTCCCATGTTCAAGGGAGCGGGGATCGAGGCAGGCATAGCCGACAGCCTCCCGGGGGCCATGGCCTGGATGAAGAAGAACCGCCCTGCGGTGATCTTCACGCAGGCCAAGATCGGCGGGGCATACCAGGCCGAGACGCTGCTGGCGGCGGCGCGCGAGTCCGGCGACTTCCCGCCGGTGATCGTGTTCACGGGGCGCGGTTCGGCCCAGGAGGCCCAGAGCTTCATGGAGCAGGGCGCGCGCGACTACTGGCTGGAGCCCCTCGACTGGCAAAAGATCGAGGCCGTGCTCCCGCGCGACGCGCAGGACGACCCCGCCTTCTCCGCCGCCCCGGCCTCTGCGCCTGCCGCGAAAGCGCCGGTCCAGGCCGCTGCCGCCGCGCCGCCGGCGGCCCGGGCCATCGCCGCGCCCCAGGGCGTCCAGGGCGAACGCTTCTCCATCATCGGGGGGCATCCGGCCATCCTGCGCGTGCTGGCCCTGGCGCGGCAGGTGGCGCGCTCCAAGGCCACGGTGCTCATTTCGGGGGAGTCCGGCACGGGCAAGGAGATGTTCGCCCGCTTCCTGCACGCGCACTCCGACCGCGCCGCCAGGCCCTTCGTGGCCCTCAACTGCGCCGCGCTGCCCGAGCACCTGCTGGAGAGCGAACTCTTCGGGCACGAGAAGGGGGCCTTCACCGGGGCCATCGCCCGCAAGCTGGGCAAGTTCGAGCTGGCCCAGGGCGGCACCATCCTCCTGGACGAAATCTCCGAGATGGACCTGGGGCTCCAGGCCAAGCTGCTGCGCGTGCTCCAGGAGGGCGAGTTCGACCGCGTGGGCGGCGTGGAGACCGTGGGCGTGGACGTGCGCGTGCTGGCCACCACCAACCGCAGGCTCGAACAGTATGTGGAGGAGGGCAAGTTCCGACAGGACCTCTACTACCGCCTGAACGTGATCCCCCTCAAGCTGCCGCCCCTGCGCGAGCGCGGCGGCGACATCCTGGGCCTGGCCGCCTTCTTCGTGGACAAGTTCCGCAAGGCCTACGGTCTGGGCAGGCTCGATCTCTCCACCGCAGCGCGCGACTGGCTCCTGGCCCACGACTGGCCCGGCAACGTGCGCGAACTGCAGAACCTCATGGAGCGCGCCGTGCTCCTGGCCGGGGACGGCCCCATCGACACCGTGCACTTCCTCCTGGAGGGCGACGAGTTCCCCCTGGCCGACGAGCAGCCCGCGGTGTCCATGGAGCGCGTCACCTCCCTCAGCGCCCCGCCCGAGGAGCCCCAGACCCCGGGACCGGAGGGCCACCTGCCCCCGGGCATCGTGCCCCTGGACGTGCTGGAGCGCCAGATGATCCTCAAAAGCCTGGACCAGACCTCTGGCAACCGCACCCAGGCCGCCCTGCTCCTGGGCATCTCCGTGCGCACCCTGCGCAACAAGCTCTCGGAATACCGCCAGCAGGGCCTGGAAGTGCCCTGAGCGGAACGCTTCCCGCGCCCGCGGCGCATTGCGGCGGGCGCGTCAGGGGAGGGCACGGTCCGGGCGGCTGCTTCCGGCGGCCGGGCGCTTGGCGTCGGAGGATACGCGGGCTCGCGGGGGCGCGCCGGACACCGGGCGTCAGTCGGGCGCCTTCTCCCGCGCCTTCCCGGCCCAGGCCAGGGCCTGCCTGGCGTCCAGAAGCCCGGACACGGGGCCGCAGGGCGAGTCCTCGGGTCGGTCCCGGGCCTCGGCCTCGTCCCAGGCCGCGTTCACCACGGTAAGGCCCATGATCCGGGCAAGGGTCATCACGGCGGCGGTGGTGGTGCTCTCGTCCAGGATGCCGTGGGGCGCCCGTTGCGGGGTGACGCTCAGGCCTTCGATGAGCCCGGGGTGCTCCTGGCGGTAGCGGAAGAAGCGCTCGCCCACGTCGGCGGCGAAAAGCCGCGCCCCGGCCTGGCGCAGCCTGCCCAGCTCCTGGGCGAAGGGCTCGCCGCCCTTCACCAGGGTCTCCATGGGGATGAGAAGGCGCAGGCGCGCGCCAGGCAGCCCCGCCTGGTTCAGGGCGTCCTGCAAGGTCTGGGCGAAGCCCTGCTCGGGCTGCTGGGGCAGGAAGAGCGAGAGGGAGAGCGTAAGGCCCCGCGCCGCGCCGTCCCTGGCGTCCCACAGGGCCAGCTGGGCCAGCCCGCCCCGCAGGGTGGCCAGCCAGAGGTCCCAGGCCACGGCCTCGCGCCGGGCCAGGTCCACCAGTTGCGCGCCGGAGATGGTTCCGCCCGCGCGGCGCTTCCAGCAGGGCACGGCCTCGAAACCGTCGAAGGCCCCGCCGGCCCCCAGGCGCGTGGGGGTCCAGGCCACGCCCGTGCGCCCGGCCTCAACGGCGCGGCGCAGGCTGGAGAGCAGGGTGGAGCGCTCCTGGGCGCGGCCCTGCATGCGGGAATTGAACACCTTCACCCGGTTGCGTCCGGCCTCCTTGGCCGAGTGCAGGGCCGTGTTGGCGTTCTTGAGAACCCCCTGGGGCGTCTGGTGCTGGAGCGACCCCGCCACCAGGCCGACGCTCCCCGTGACGCGCGCCGCGTGGCCCCCGATCTCGAAGGGCTCCGCCAGGGCCGAGAGGATGCGCTTCATCACCTGCAGGGCCTCGGCGGGGCTCTCCACCTCCTCCAGGAAGAGCACGAACTCGTCGCCGCCGAAGCGGGCCAGGGTGTCCGACTGGCGGATCAGGGCGGCCATGCGCCGTCCGGCCTCGGTCAGGAGCTGGTCGCCTGCGGCGTGCCCCAGGGTGTCGTTGACGAGCTTGAAGCGGTCCAGGTCCAGGTAGGCCACGGCGTGGCAGGCGTCGCGGCGCTGGGAGCGGCGCACGGCCTGCTGCAGGCGTTCCATGAGGAGCACGCGGTTGGCCAGGCCCGTGAGGGGGTCGTGCAGGGCCTGGCGGGTGAGCATCTCCTCGGCCTTGCAGCGCCTGCCCACCTCCTGGCGCAGCACGCGCTGGGCCTTTTCCAGGGCCGCCACCTTGGCCTTGAGCCCGGCGTTGGCCTCGCGCAGCAGGCCGTAGAGTTCGATGCCCTCCAGGAGCGAGGCCGCCCCGCGCAGCACCAGGCTGACCATGGCCAGGGCGTCGTCCTCCATGGCGCGCTGTTCCTGGGACGGGATGCCAAGGAACATGCCCCGGATGCGCGAGGCCGTGGCCATGGAGTGCAGAAGCACCAGCCGGCCCGACAGCTCCGAGGTGGTGAACACCGGCCGCCTGCGCTGGAGCGCCCAGCCCGCCGAGCCGGAATCCACCAGCAGGGCCAGCTCGCGCTCCATGGACCGGGCATGGGAAGGCGGCTGGCAGCGGGCCAGATAGAAGTCGCCGTGGGGTTCGCGCACCATGAAGAAGGCCACCGCCCGGAAGGGCATGAGCCAGCGCAGCCGGGCGGCCGTCTCGTCGAGCACCTGGATGGCCGTGCCGAGCGACCGCGCCCCCTCGGGAACGCCCAGGGAGATCAGGCGCTCCAGGCGTTCCAGGGTGCGCCGTCTCGCCTCTTCCAGGGAGGCCATGCGCTCCTTGTCGGAGTGGCTAGCTGGCTTGCGCGGCGGCGTCATGGTCGGCCAGGAGGATGCGTTCGAGGTCGTCGAGCTGGCGGCCTGCCTGGGCGGCGGCAGCGCCCAGGGCGCTCTGGGGAATGTTGATCAGCTCCCACGAGGGTAGCGAGAGCGGCGGGGCCAGGGGCGATCCGCTCTGTCCGATGCCCAGGGCGTGGGCCATCACGTCGGCCAGATGGACCAGGGCGGCGTCCTGCTGCGGGGGCCTGCAGTCCGCGCAGTGGTGTTCGCCCACGGCGCGCTCCAGGCTGGGGGGGAACTTCCAGGCCGCGAGCAGGCGCGCGCCCAGCTGGGCGTGGTCGAAGCCCCAGAGCTCTTTCTCCACGCCGCACAGGGCGGTGTTGCTCTCTCTCGCGCGCCAGAAGGCGTGGAGCGTGTGCGCGGGGTGGTTCTTGAGCATCACCAGGCGTCCGATGTCGTGCAGGAGCCCGGCCACGAAGCAGCGCTCCTCGTTGGGGTGTCCGGCGTGCACGGCCAGGAGCCGGGCCAGCACGGCGCAGGCCAGGCTGTGGGTCCAGAAGGAGCGCATGTCCAGAAGGTCGCGGGGAATGGCGTCGAAGACGTTGATGAGCGACACCCCCAAGGCCAGGCTGGTGAGGCGGTTGGCCCCCACCACGGTGACGGCTCGGCCGATGGTGTCCACGGGCTCCGGGAAGCCGTAGAGGGCCGAGTTGACCAGCTTGAGGAGCTTGGCCGAAAGCGCGGTGTCCTTGCCGATCACTTCGGCCACGTAGGAATAGGAGACGTTGGGGTCCTTGATGGCTTCCAGCACCTGGGCCACCACGGCGGGCAGGGAGGCCAGCTTCACGGCCCCGCCGGCGAGGCGGGCCAGGTCGGGGCGCTTGCGGGGGTCGGGCGGCGGCGGATCGCGGCGCGGCGGGGGGGGCGGCGAAACGCCGGAGGCCACAAGGTGGATGAAGGCCACGCGCCTGAGTTCGCGCACGGCGTGGTGGTCCTGCCGGGAAAGGCGCAGGCGTTCCCCGGCCAGTTCCCAGGCCGTTCGGGCCAGGGCGGGGTCCAGGGAGCGGATGCGCTCGCGATCCAGCGCCTGCTGGTCGTGGCCGTCCACGAGCGTCTCGGTGACGCCCCAGAACTTGAGCGTCTGGATGGAGAGGTCGTCGAGGATGAGGCCCCTGGAGAACAGGAGTCTGCCCTGGCGACTGCGCACGTCGGCGGACAAGACCATGCCGGGACGCAGGTCTTCGATGTAGACCGTGCCCATAGCCCTCCCGGGACCGGCGGGGGGGACCGGTCCCGATGTTCCACACCTACCCGACGCGCGTCCCTCTGGCAAGCGCGGGTTTGCCAGGGCCGGGTTTGCAGGCCGGGCCGATTGGGGATATGGCATCGCCCATGGTCAGCGCGCCCACCTTCAATATCCTGATGTATTCCCACGACACCTACGGCCTGGGCCACATCCGGCGGACCATGGCCATCGCCCAGCACCTGCGCGGGCGCGGGGTGAACGTGCTCATTCTCACCGGATCGCCCCTGGTGGGGCGCTTCGACTTCCCCGACGGCGTGGACTTCGTGCGCATCCCGGGGATGATCAAGCGCACCAACGAGGAATACCAGCCCCTGTCCATCCGCCTGAGTTCGCGCCACGCGCTGAACATCCGGCGCAACATCGTGGTGGCCACGGCCAAGGCCTTCCAGCCCCACCTGTTCATCGTGGACAAGGCCCCACTGGGGCTCAAGCGCGAGGTGCTGCCCACCCTCAAGTGGCTCAAGCGCCGCATGCCCCAGTGCCGCACCATCCTTGGCCTGCGCGACATCATGGACGACGCCGAGTCCACAAGGGCCGAGTGGCGCGAAAAGGGCATCTACGACGTGCTCGACCGCTACTATTCCGAGATTTGGGTCTACGGAAACCGCGAATACTACGACCCCGTGGAGGAATACGCCATCCCCGAGGCCGTGAGCTCAAAGATGGTCTTCACCGGCTACATCCCCCGCGCCCTGCCCAAACGCGGCAAGATGGCCCTCATGCGCGAGGAGGAGAGCCTCAACCGCAAGGAGCGCCTGGTGCTGGTCACCACGGGGGGCGGCGGCGACGGCTATCCGCTCATGGACGCCTACCTCTCCATGCTCGAGGCCATGGGCGACCCGCCCTTCCGCTCCATCCTGGTTTCGGGGCCGTTCATGCCCAAGCCCATGCGCGAGGAGGTCCACGCCCGCGCCCAGCGCGTGAAGGCCCGCTTCCACCACTTCCACCGGCGCATGGAGGCCCTCATGGGCCTGGCCGACGTGGTGGTCTCCATGGGCGGCTACAACACCACCTGCGAGGTGCTTTCCCTGGGCAAGCCCTCCCTGGTGGTCCCGCGCGAGGAGCCCAGGCTCGAGCAGCGCATCCGCGCCGAGATGTTCCAGCGCCACGGCTTCGTGGAGTTCCTGCCCTGGTCCGGGCTCACGCCTGCCTCCCTGGGCGACAAGGTGCTTGCCCTCATCGACAACCCCAAGGGGTGCTGCCCCTGCGTGAACGCCTTCCGCTTCTCCGGGCTGGACGTAATCTCCCAGCGCATGGCCGAATTCCGGGGGGAGGGGCAGTGAACGGCGTGCTGGGCATGATCCTCAAGGGCTATCCGCGCATCTCCGAGACCTTCATCTCCAACGAGATCGCCCTGTTGGAGTCCATGGGCCTTTCCATCCGCATCCTTTCCATGCGTCACCCGCGCGAGGACTTCACCCACGAGTCGGTCAAGCGCATCAAGGCCCCCGTGGACTACCTCCCCGAGACCATCCAGGGCAACGTCTGGCGGCTTTTCACGGCCAACCTGGCCTGCCTGGCCGCCTCGCCCCGGCGCTACCTGCGGGGCCTGGCCGAGATGCTGCGCCGCCTGGCCCGCACGCGCCGCGCCGCCACCGCCAAGCACCTGCTCCAGGCCGGATACCTGGCCGCGCGGGTGCTGCCCGGTTCCGGCGTCACGCACCTGCACGCCCACTTCGCCCATTCGCCCACGTCGGTGGCGGCCTTCGCCTCCATCCTCACGGGCCTGCCGTTCAGCTTCACCGCCCACGCCAAGGACATCTACACCCAGGACCCCGCGCGCCTGGCCGAAAAGCTCGCCACGGCCCGCTTCGTGGTCACCTGCACGGGCTACAACAAGCAGCACCTCGACGCCCTCAACCCCGCAGACACCCCCGTGCACCGCGTCTACCACGGCATCGACCTGGACCTCTTCCACCCCGGCGAGCCCCGCCTGGAGGCCCGCGCGCCCTACGAGATCCTCACCGTGGCCCGGCTCACCCCCAAGAAGGGCCTGCCCACCGTGTTCGCCGCCCTGGCGCGCCTGGCCGCGCAGGGCCTGGACTTCCGCCACGTGCTCATCGGCGCGGGCGAGGAGAAGGACAGGCTCAAGGCCCTGGCCAGGGAGTTGGGCATCGACGCGCGCATCCAGTGGCTGGGCGTGCAGCCCCACGAGGTGGTGCTCACGCGCCTGGCCCGGGCCGACCTCTTCCTGCTGGGCTGCGAGGTGAGCGAAAACGGCGACCGCGACGGCATCCCCAACGTGCTCGCCGAGGCCATGGCCATGGGGGCGCCCGTGGCCTCCACGGCCGTCTCGGCCATCCCGGAGCTGATCGTTTCCGGCGAAAGCGGCCTGCTCGTCCCCCCGCGCGATCCCGACGCCCTGGCCCGGGCCGCCCGCGCCCTGCTCACAGAACAGGACCTGCGCCGCCGGGTGATCCCCGCCGCCCGGGAGCGCGTGCGCGCCGTGTTCGACAACAAGGCCCTCGTGGCGGAACTGGCCCGGCTCTTCGAGCGCCACGCCGGCTGACGACGCCAGCCATGCGCGTCGCCTTCTACGCCCCCCTCAAGCCCCTGGACCACCCGAGGCCCAGCGGCGACCAGACCACCGCACTGGAGCTGACCGCCCACCTGGCCTCGCGCGGGCACGCAGTCCGCGTGGCCAGCCGCTTCCGGGCCAGGAACCTGGGCGTGCGGCCCTGGACCTGGCCCCGGGCCGTCCTGGAGGCCTGGCGCGCCTCGCGGGGCGCGGCGGACGTGTGGCTCACCCACCACACCTACTGGAAATCCCCCGACGTGATCGGCCCCTTCGCCGCGCGGCGCATGGGCGCGCCCTACGCCGTGTTCCAGGGCATCTATTCCACGAAGCGCCGCCGCGACCCCCTGGCGCGCCTGGGCTTCGAGCTCAACCGCCGGGCGCTGCTCGCGGCCTCGGTGGTCTTCACCAACCGCCTGCTGGACCTCGAGAACCTGCGCCGCCTGCTCCCCGAGGAACGCCTGTGCCGCGTGGCCCCCTGCATCGACGCCCCGGCCTTCGCCCACGACCCCGAGGCCCGCGCCCGCCTGCGCGCCGCCTGGAACGTGGGCGAGCGCCCCGTGATCCTGGCCGCCGCCATGTTCCGCGACGACGTGAAGACCCAGGGCCTGGAATACCTCCTCACGCGCCTGGCCCGCCTGGAGCGCAGGGACTTCGAGCTGGTCCTGGCCGGGGACGGCGAGACCCGGGCGCGCCTGGAACGCCTGGCCCTTGAGGCCCTGCCCGGGCGCGTGCGCTTCCTGGGCCGCGTGGAGCGCGCGAACCTGCGTCAGGTCTATTCCGCCGCCGATCTTTTCGTCTTTCCCGGCATCCGCGAGAGCCTGGGCATGGTCTACCTGGAGGCCCAGGCGGCCGGGCTCCCCGTGGCGGCCTTCCGCAACGGAGGCATCCCCGAGGTGACCGCGCCCGGGGAGACGGCCCTGCTCACGCCCCCCTTCGACGACCGCGCCTTCCTGGAGGCCGTCTCCCGACTCCTGGACAACGCGGACCTGCGCCGGGCCATGGGCCGCGCCGGCGTCGCGCGCGTGGCCGCGCTCCACGACCGGCCCCGCGCCTTCGCCGTTGTGGAACGACGCCTGCTCGACCTCTGCCGGAGGAATCCATGACCCGCATCGGAATCATCCGCCACGCCCGCACCCAGTGGAACAACGAAGGACGCATCCAGGGCCGGGCCGACTCGCCCGTCACGCCCCAGGGGCTGGCCTCGGCGCGCCTCTGGGCCGCCGCACTCGATCCGTTCGGCTTCGCCGCGCTTTACTCCAGCCCACTGGGCCGGGCCATGGCCACGGCCCGCGCCCTGGGCCGGGAACTCGGCCTGGAGCCCAGGCCTCTGCCCGGCGTCGAAGAGCAGGACTTCGGCGCATGGACCGGCAGAAAGGTGGCCGACCTGCGCGAGGAAGGCCTTCTTTCCCCCCAGGAAGCCCTGGGCTGGGCCTTCACCCCCCCCGGAGGCGAGAGCCGCGCCGAACTGCTGGCCCGCTCCTGGGAGACCCTGCTGCGCCTGGCCCGGTCCAACCCGGACCTCCCCGTGCTCGTGGTGGCCCACGAGGGCGTGGTGCGCGCCCTGGTCTATGCCCTGCACGGGCGTGACTACCTCCCCTGGGAGCCCAGGATCCTTGCCCCGCGCGCCCTGCACGTCCTGGAGGCCCGCGACGGCTGCCTGCGCCTGGCCGAGTGGAACGTCCCCCTCTAACTCCCCGCCCCCGAGGAGATCATCCGTGAACGTGGTCCTCTATTGCCAGCACGTGCTGGGCCTTGGGCACTTCATGCGCTCCCTGGCCCTCCTGGAGGCCCTGGCCCCGCATCGCTGCGTCTTCGTGGCGGGCGGCCCCGAGGCTCCCGTTGCGCTGCCCGGCCACATCACCC
Source organism: Fundidesulfovibrio sp. (assembly GCF_058402725.1). NCBI lineage: Bacteria > Pseudomonadati > Thermodesulfobacteriota > Desulfovibrionia > Desulfovibrionales > Desulfovibrionaceae > Fundidesulfovibrio > Fundidesulfovibrio sp. Next base: position 60,100 of record NZ_JBZVFJ010000003.1, read on the forward strand.
TGGAGCGGCTCCCGGCCATCTCCATGGACGAGAACTTCAGCCGACTCCTTGCCGGGGACGACCCCGAAACCCTCAAGGCCGCCCGCCGGGCGCGCTTCCTGGACATCCTGGAGCGCGAACGCCCGGACGTGCTCCTGGTGGAGCTCTATCCTTTCGGGCGGCGCGCCTTCGAGTTCGAGCTGCTCCCCGCCCTGGAGGCCGCGCGCGCCGGAGCCTTCGGCCGCCCCCGCGTGCTGTGCAGCCTGCGCGACATCCTTGTGGAGAAGTCCGACCCCGAGAAGTACCAGACCCGCGTCATCGCCCGGCTCAACGCCTTCTTCGACGGACTGCTCGTGCACTCCGACCCCGCCCTCTTCCCCCTGGAGGAGACCTTCCCCCGCGCCCGGGAGATCGCCGTGCCCGTGCATTACACCGGCTTCGTCACGCCCCGGCCCGATCCCCTGGCGCGCCAGCGCGTGCGCCGCGACCTCGGGCTCGCCGCTGCCGACCGCCTCGTGCTCGCCAGCGCGGGCGGCGGCAAGGTGGGCTCGGAGCTGCTCTTCGCGTCCCTGGCGGCCCACCCCTTTCAGCAACATGACAATCCTCCAAGGTTGGAACTTTTCTCGGGACCCTTCCTTGACGCCGCCGCCTTCGAGCGGTTACGGGCCGTAGCCTCCGGCCGGGAACGCCGACGCGTCTCCCGCTTCTCCGGAGATTTCCTGGGCCTTCTGGCAGCCTCGGACGCGTCGCTGTCGCTGGCCGGTTACAACACCACGATGAACATCCTGGCCGCCGGAGCGCGCGCGCTGGTCTGGCCGTTCGAGCAGAACCGTGAGCAGCGCCTGCGCGCCGAACGCCTCGCCTCGAGAGGGCTTCTGGGAGTGCTGGACCACGGCGACCTCCACCCGGCGCGCCTGGCCGAACGTGTGCGCTCCCTGCTCGAGAGCCCCGCGCCCGACCCCCGCGCCATGCCCGACCTGGACGGCGCGCGGACCACGGCCCGCATCGTGACCCGGGATACGGGCCAGGCCGGTTAACCTTCAAACGCGAGATTTCATGATCGTCTCCAACAACGTCTCCCCGATCTGGCAGGCCCTCCCGGACGACCATCCCCAACGCCTGGACCGAGCCCTCCAACAAGGCCTCGACAAGGCCCCCGGCGGCAAGGCCACCGTCTTCTTCCGGGCAGACGACGTGGCCGTGCCCGGAAACGCCTTCTCCGCCATGCTCGCGCTGTTCCGGGATCGCTCCACGCCCCTCAACCTCGCCGTGGTCCCCGCCTGGCTCACCCAGAGCCGCTGGGCCGCCCTCAAACGCGAAGCCGCCGCCGACGGCCTCTTCTGCTGGAGTCAGCACGGCTGGCGGCACATGAACTTCGAGGCGCCCGGCGCGAAGAAACGCGAATTCGGACAGGCCCGCTCCGCGCGCGACAAACGCCAGGACCTTCTCAAGGGCTTCAAACGCCTGGAAGAAATCATGGGGGCCGACTTCACCCCCGTCTTCACCCCGCCCTGGAACCGCTGCGACTCCGAAGCCATGGCCGCCATGCCCGCCATCGGCTTCAAAGGCCTCTCCCGCACCGTGGGCGCAGGCCCCGACGCCCCCAAGGGACTGCCCGACTTCCCCGTGCGCATGGACCTGCACACCCGCAAGGAACAAGACCCCGACGCCTCCCTCGACGCCATGCTCGACGAACTCGTCCAGGGACTCGCCTCGGGACAACTGGGCGTCATGCTCCACCACCAGCGCATGAACCAGACCTCCTTCGACTTCCTCGCGCTCCTCATCGACCAGCTCCGCGCCCGCCAGGGCGTCACCTTCGCCCACTACGGACACCTGCTGGCCCGTTAGCCGCTCCACGACCACGCCGCCGCCGGGATGACGACCCCGGCGGCCAAAACGCTATGCCCCTCCCGCATGGCCGCTTCGCTCGCGGTGGCGTTCGGTGCGGTTGCGGCGGTCGGAGGGAGGAGGAATAGCCTCCGGCGGCCAAAGGGCTACGCCCTTTGGAATCCCATGTTGCTTCGCGGGTTTCACCGGGTAGGCCTGTGTAAGAGGGGACGGACAGTCCCCGGACGCCCGCACGGCAGCAGACACCCGCCGGGAACGCGCTCAAAGCAGCGCTTATCCCGGCGGACTGCCATCGTCGCAAGCGACGATGAACGAGGAATTGTTTCATAAAATCCAAGAATTGAATCTTGCTCGAAAACCTGGCGCGAAGCGCCACGGCCCCCCGCGCGGGGATTCGCGGCTTTGCGCGAATTCCCGCGCGACAGGCGGCGCAGCCGCAAGGGTCTTGCCGACAAGACTGCCGTCGCTGGTGAAGCCCGCGAAGCGGAGTGGGAGTGCAGAGGGCGTAGCCCTTTGCCCGCCGGAGGCATATTCTCCTACCGCCCTGCCGCCCCTCCCGCCGACGCGAAGCAACTGCCGGGTCCGGGGGGAGGCTCTCCCCTGGTGGGGTCCGGGGCGGAGCCCCGTTCTCCGGGTGCAGGGTGGAGCCCTGGCCGCCGGGGACGTTTTCCCGGCGGCCTGTCTCGCATCACATTTCAGACATGCAGGAAGAGGGCGTCGGCGGAGGGCATGGAGCCGTCCGGGCAGGTCCAGGGGTCGTAGAGACCTTCCAGGCGGAAGCCTTGCGTGGCCATCCAGTCGGCCAGGTCCCAGGCGAGGGGTTGTCCCTGGTAGAGGGGGAGGAAGGACACTTCGCAGAGTACGGCCCGGACGCGGGGGAGCAGTCCTTGCGCGCCGCGCAGGGCTTCGAGTTCGTAGCCTTGGAGGTCCAGCTTGAGGATGTCGGGGGCGTCGGCGGTTTCCGCGTCCAGGCGGACGATGTCCACTTCCACGCGTTCGGTGAGTTCCAGGGATTTGCCGGCGTGCTTTTCGCGGATGCCGGACGGGCACAGGAGCGAGGAGCAGGTGGGGCGTTCCAGAACGTTGAGTTGCAGGCGTCCCTGGCATGCGCCCAGTGCGGCCTGGCGCACCTGGACGGAGGGCTGTCCGGCGAAGCGCTTGGCGAGTTTGCGGGCGAGCCGGGGCTGGGGTTCGTAGGCCAGCACGCGGGCAGCGGGCCAGGCGTCGAGGAAGCGTTCCACGGTGCGGCCCTTGTGCGCGCCGCCGTCCACGACGAAGCGGGCGGAGGGTATGAAGTGCGCCAGGCGTTCCAGGGGCGGGGTGTGGGGGTGCACGGTCCAGGGGATGGTTCGCATGGCGAGCGGGTAGCATGGTGCGGGGAAAAAACGAAGCGACTATTGACATTGAAATTCATTCTCATTAAATCTCTTTCAACGGCACACGAGAGGCCGTGAAGGAGTGCGCCATGACCCTCAAGACATCCATCGGATCCAAGGGATCGCCCAAGGCGATGTTTGCCAGTTTCGTCAACATCGTGTCGCCCGAGCGCAAGCCGTCGTGTTCATCCGGCGGATGCAAGGGGTCCTGCAAGGCGAGCGCGCTGACCAGGCTCAACCGCGAGGGCATGGCGGCCTGCCAGGCCGGGGATTACGGCGTCGCGGAGCGGTTGCTGGAGCAGGGCATCGACCTGGCCAATCGTTGCGGCTCAAAGATGTACGTGGCCAAGTTGCGCAACAACCTGGGGCTGGTGCATCTGTTGGCCGGGCGACCGCTCGATGCGGCGGGCCAGTTCTGGCAGGCGTTGGAACTGGTGGAAGGCAAGCTCGGGCGGGACAATCCCTTGTTCCGTCGCATCGAGGGCAACCTGCTGCGCGCCTCGGGCAACTAGTCCGGGGGGAGTGCTTGGCGTCGGGCTGGCGCAAAGCTTTGCGACGGGTATCAGGGGCGGCTGCAAAGAGCCGCCCCTTTCATTTCTGAAAACCTGGTCAAGTTGACGAAAAGGGAATCTACCCCTGTGCCGGAGGGGTCTGGGGCGCGGCGCGGGGCACGCTCATGGTGAAGAGGCCCTTGCCGTCCTTCTGTTCGAAGGTGAGCGAGCCTCCCATGGAGCGCAGCATCCGGTAGCAGGAGGCCAGACCCACCGATTCGCCGCCCTCGTCGAAGGGCAGGAAGAGCTTTTCCACATCCTCCACGGGGCGGGCCTGCACGCCGCCCACCTCCAGGTTCAGGAAGCGCTCGCCCGCGAAGCAGCGCAGCCACATCTCGCCCTTGGGGGCCAGGGCGGCCTGGGTGGCGCGGATGAGGTCGATGACGATCTGGGCCAGGATGTCCGGGTCTTCCTCCACCTGGGCGTTGGCCCGGTCCAGTTCCACGCGGGGGTGCACGTCGTTGCCTTCCAGGGAGGGGGCCAGCAGTTCCAGACCGCGGATCACCACGTCGGCCAGGTTGATGCGCATCCGGTGGGACTTCACGGGAGTGAGGTAGTCCCGGATGCGGTCCAGGAGCTTTTCCAGCCTGCGGGCCTCGTCGAGGATGATGGCGGCCTCGGGCAGGCCTGGCTGTTTCTGCTGGAGACGCCGGGCGTAGCCCCCGATGGACATGAGGGGGTTGCGGATTTCGTGGGCCACCTCGGCGGAGATGGCGCCCAGGGTTTTCACCTTTTCCTTCTGCACCAGGTATTTTTCCAGCATGAGCCGGTCGGTGATGTCCAGGATGACGCCTTCGATGCCGGGGCGCGCCGCGCCCGGTTCGCAGTCGGCCTGGGGGATGGACTTGAGGATGCCGTGGACCACGCGCCCGGAGCGGTGGAGCATGCGGCAGGTGCGCGAGAAGGTGACGGAGCAGTCGGCCAGGGCCTGCTGGAGCAGACCAAGCACCATGGGACGTTCGTCGGGGTGGAGGCGAGCGGGCAGCCATCCCGGTTCCGCCAGGGCCTCCTCGGGGGTGAAGCCCAGCATGCTGCGGCAGGCCATGTTCACGAACTGAAGCTCCATGCGCTCATCGAGGCTGAAGACCACCAGGGGGAGGTTGCGCACGAGGTTTGCGTAGCGGTCCTCGGCCTGGCGGACCTTGCGCGCAAGTTCGCGGCGCTCCAGCACGGCGGAGACGGCGTGCCCCAGGAGGTCGAAGCTTTCGATGGGCTTGGTGAGGTAGTCCCAGGCGCCGAAGCGGAAGGCGCGGATGGCGTCCTGCATGTCGGAGCGTCCGGAGATGACGATGACGGGGGTGTCGTCTTTCCGGGCGGTTTTTTCTTCCAGGAACGTGAGTCCGTCCATGACGGGCATGCGCAGGTCGAGCAGCACCAGGTCGGGGGATTGCGATGCGAGGATCTCCAAGCCTTCCAGCCCGCTGGAAGCTTCCAGTGGCCGATGCCCCGCGTCTTCGATCCAGGCCACGAGGGTGGCGCGGACGGCGGGGTCGTCGTCCACGGTAAGGATGGTTCTGGGCGATTCCCTGGGATCGATCATGAGTCCCCCATACACCGAATCTGGACGGCGGACAGCATATTTCTAAGGGATCCGAGGGGACGGAACCCGTTGGTGCGCGAAGCCCGTCCGTTTTTGAAGAGCTTGAGGCTGTTTGGTTTCAAATGAGAAAAAATTGCGGTTGATGTAAAAAAATGGCAGTATCCGTCGCGCGAGCGTTTGAAAAAAATTCTGTTTTTTATCCACCACTTAGAGACATTGCCATGGGTCAACGACATTTTTGAACAAAAAAAATCAGCAGGGGGCGTTTCGAGAAAAAACTTGCAAAAGTGTAAAAGCAGCGTTAACTGTCGAGCCGTGCTGCCCGCACCGGACTGGGCAGGCAGGCAACTTCCGGACGGCGTGCGGGAAGCACCCGGCCCCGGCGGGACGGCCCCGCCGGGGCCACCACTGAAAACAGGAGGATTCTCTGATGAACGCGGCGGACACTGCATTTATCCTCATCTCGGCGGCCCTGGTGCTGCTCATGACCCCGGCCCTGGGCCTCTTCTACGGCGGCATGGTCCGCTCGAAAAACGTTCTGGGCACCCTCATGCACTCGAACGTGATCATCGGCCTGATCTCCATCGAATGGGCCGTGCTGGGCTACTCCATGGCCTTCGGCCCCGACATCGGCGGCCTCGTGGGCGGCATGGACTTCTTCGGGCTCAACAACGTGGGGCAGACCCCGCACGAGACCTACGCCAACACCGTGCCCCACCTGGCCTTCATGGCCTTCCAGATGATGTTCGCCGTCATCACCCCGGCGCTCATCTCCGGCGCGTTCGCGGAACGCATCCGCTTCAGCGCCTTCTTGCTCTTCTCCCTGCTTTGGGGCATCTTCATCTACAACCCGCTGGCCCACTGGGTGTGGGGCGGCGGCTGGCTGGCCAGCCTGGGCGCGCTGGACTTCGCGGGCGGCGCGGTGGTCCACATGAGCTCCGGCGCTTCGGCCCTGGCCTTCGTGCTCTTCCTCGGCAAGCGCAAGAACTATGGACGTGAGCCCTTCATCCCCCACAACCTGCCCATGACCATCCTGGGCGCCGGTCTGCTCTGGTTCGGCTGGTTCGGCTTCAACGCCGGCTCCGCCCTCACCGCCGGCGGGCTGGCCTCCATGGCCTTCGTGACCACCCACCTGGCCGCCGCCGCCGCCTCCCTCTCCTGGATCGTCGCGGAGTGGATGCACCGCGGCAAGCCCACCACCCTGGGCCTGGCCTCCGGCGCCGTGGCCGGCCTCGTGGCCATCACCCCCGCTGCGGGCTTCGTCACCCCCATGAGCGCCATCATCATCGGCCTGGTGGGCGGCGTGGTCTGCTACATCGGCGTGAACCTGAAGCACATGTTCAAGTACGACGACGCCCTCGACGTGGTGGGCGTGCACGGCCTGGGCGGCACCTGGGGCGCCCTGGCCACCGGCCTCTTCGCCACCAAGGCGGTCAACGAGCTGGGCAACGACGGCCTCTTCTACGGCAACGCCGAGCTGGTCTGGACGCAGTTCATCTCCGTGGTTGCCACCTGGGCCTTCTGCTTCGTGGGCACCCTCATCCTCCTGGGCATCGTCAACGCCATCGTGAAGGTCCGCTGCTCCGAGGAAGACGAAGTGAAGGGCCTCGACGTGAGCCAGCACGGCGAAACCGGCTATCAGAACTAAGGAAGGTCAACCATGCGCAAGATCGAAATCATCACCCGGCCCTACAAGCTGGAAGACATCAAGAAGGCCCTCACCGACGCGGGCGTCAAGGGCATGACCGTCTCCGAGGTCAAGGGCTTCGGCCGCCAGCGCGGACACAAGGAGATCTACCGCGGCGCCGAGTACCAGGTGGACTTCGTGCCCAAGATCAAGATCGAGCTGGTCATCGACGCCGCCCTGGTCCCCGCCGTGCTCAAGGCCGTGGAGGGCGCGGCCCGCACCGGAGAGGTGGGCGACGGCAAGATCTTCATCACCCCCGTGGAGGACGTGGTCCGCATCCGCACCGGCGAAACCGGCAAGGACGCCATCTAACGCACGCATCGGGCGGGGGCCGTAAGGCGGCCCCCGCCCCTTTTCACGATGCCCCCATCCCCCTCCAAGGCCGCCCGCGCGCTGGACAGAAAGCGCAAGAAGCTCTTCGAAGCCCCGGCAAACGGCCTTTGCCAAGACCTCTCAGACCTCTTCGACGCCTATTTCAGGTCTCGGCTTGCCGAAATCGAGCCGGTCCGCGCCCCCTACGCCGTGGCGGCCGTGGGGGGCTTCGGCCGTCGGGAGCTCTGCCCCCGCTCGGACATCGACGTGCTCATCCTCTACAAGGACCGCGTGCCCGAAGAGGCCAAGGCCCTGGCCCAGGCCCTCTTCTTCCCCCTGTGGGACCTGGGGGCGGAACTGGGCCACGGCGTGCGCGACACGGGCGAATGCCTCAAGCTGGCCAAGACCGACTGGCAGGTCTTCGCCTCGCTCCTGGACGCCCGCTTTCTGGCGGGAGACGAGGCCGTCTTCGCCGACTTCATCGCCCGGCGCGACGCCAGGCTCCTTCCTGGGCGCGCCGTCCCCTTCAAGGAATGGCTCACCGGGCAGAACTCCCGGCGCGCCGTCGTGCACGGCGACGCCTCGGGCATGCTGGAGCCCAACCTCAAGGAGGGCCTGGGCGGCCTGCGCGACGTGCACCAGGTCCGCTGGCTCCACCAGCTGGACGCGGCCGAGGGCCGCGGTCTGCCCCTGGAATGGCTGGACGTGCTCGAAGCGCATCTGCGCTTTCTGCTGGCCGTGCGCAACCGCCTGCACCTGCTCGAAAACCGCAAGGAGGACCGCCTGAGCCTGGACGCCCAGCGCGCCCTGGCCGGTCCCCTGGGCTACAAGGCCCACGAAGGGATGCTCGACGTGGAGGTCTTCCTGGCGGAACTGCACCGGGTGATGGCCGAGATCCGCACGCTGCACCGCGCCCTGTGGCCGCTCCTGGCCGCGCCCGGCGGGCAGCCCGGCACGGTGCGCCCCCTGGGCGGCGGCGTGCTTCTCACGCCCGGCGGGCTCGATTTCCAGGGAGCGCCCCCGCGCGCCCATCCCGAGAACGTCTTCGACATGTTCGGCCACGCCCTGCGCCTGGGCGAGCCCCTGGCCCTGCCCGCGCGACGCGCCATCCAGGCCGGTCTGCCGGAACTGGAGAGCTTCGCGGCCACGGACCTGGGCGGAGCGCGCATCCTGGCGCTGCTGGAGAAGGCCCTCAAGGAGCCCCGCGCCGGGCAGGCCCTGGCCGACCTCTTCGAGACCGGCGCGCTGGGGGCCATGATCCCCGAGTTCGGCCACGTGCAGGACATGGTGCAGTACGACGTTTTCCACATCCACCCCGTGGGACGCCACACCCTGGAAACCATCCAGGAGATCCGCAAGGCGGCCCTGCCGGGGCACCCCTACCACCCGATCTTTTCGGGGCTGGAAAGGCCGGAACTGCTCCTGCTGGGTGCGCTCTTCCACGACGTGGGCAAGGGCCAGGGCGGCGCGCATTCCGAAAAGGGGGCCGAGATCGCCCGCGCGGTGCTCACGCGGCTGGGTCTGGACGACGAGGCCGTCTCCACCGTGGGCTTCCTGGTGCTGCGCCACCTGTTGCTGGCCGACACGGCCATGCGCCGCGACATCTCCGACCCCGACGTGCTGGCCGCCTGCGCCCAGCGCACCGGAACCCCGGAGCGCCTGGACATGCTCCTGCTGCTCACCATGGCCGACTCCCTGGCCACGGGGCCCTCGGCCTGGAACGACTGGAAGGCCGGGCTCATCGGCGGGCTCTACCGGCGCATCCGCACCCTGCTGGCGGGCTGCACGCTCTTCGGCCCGGGCGGGGCCAGGCCCCTCCTGGAGCTGCGCGACTCGCTGCGCGAGAAGGCCGGATGCCTCTTCAGCCAGGAGCGCGTGGAGGCCTGCCTGGACGCCATGCCCCCGCGCTACCTGCTCAGCCGGGGCGAGGGCGACGTGCTCTGCGACCTGCGCCTCGTCTCGCGCCTGGAGGAGGCCCTGGAGGAGGACTACCGCATGCGCCCCTCCTCGGTGGCGGGCCGGGGCGTGGTGGCCATCGAGGTGGACCGTCTGGCCGACGGCTGGGGCGTCACCCTGGCGGCCAAACGCCAGCCGGGGCTCTTCGCGGCCATGGCCGGCGTGCTGGCCCTGCACGGGGTGAACATCCGCTCCGCCGACTTCTTCCTCTGGAGCGACAACACCGAAATCCACCACTACCAGACCGCCAACCCGCCCGACACACTCTACCCCGACGAACTCTGGGCGCGGGTGCGCCGCGCGGTGCGCTACTCGCTCACTGGCAAGCTCTCCCTGGACTACCGCATCCAGGAGAAGCGCGCCTCGCCCCTGGCCCCCAAAACCCCCGACCTGGGCGTCAAGCCCTGGGTGGAGGTGAACGACGAGGCCAGCGACTACTTCACCGTGGTGGAGGTGCGCGCCGCCGACCGCCTGGGTCTGCTCTACGACCTGGCCGTGGCCCTGGACTCCCTGGGCCTGGGCGTGCACGCCGCCAAGATCGACACCCAGGGCCTGGAGGTGTTCGACGCCTTCTACGTTCGCACGGCCCAGGGCCGGAAGGTGCGCGACGAGCAGCGCGCGGAGGAAATCGCGCGCATCGTGCTGGCGAGTCTCGTCTGAGAGTGGACGCGGGGCGTCTCCCGGGGTATGGGTTCGCAAAGACCCCTGCCTTGCGGAGGACCCCATGGACCACGCCCCCTGCCCGCCTGGACTGCCCCGCATCGGCGATCCCGCCCCCGGCTTCGAGGCCGAATCCACGCAAGGCGTGATCCGCCTGGAGGACTACAAGGGCTCCTGGCTGGTGTTCTTCTCCCATCCCGCCGATTTCACACCCGTCTGCACCACGGAGTTCATGGCCTTCGCGGGCGTCCACGAGCGTCTGCGCGCCCTGGATTGCGAACTGCTGGGGCTCTCCATCGACTCGGTGTTCTCCCACATCGCCTGGGTGCGCCGCATCGAGGAGACCTTTGGCGTGCGCGTGGAGTTCCCCGTGGTGGCCGACATCTCCATGGACGTGGCCAGGCTTTACGGAATGATCATGCCGGGCGAATCGCGCACCGAGACCTCCCGCTGCGTCTTCGTCATCGATCCGGCCCAGAAGGTGCGCGCGGTGGTCTGGTATCCGCTCTCCACGGGGCGCAACACCGAGGAGATCGTGCGTCTGGTGGAGGCGCTTCGCGCCACCG
>NZ_JBZVFJ010000004.1:0-1123 GCF_058402725.1 Fundidesulfovibrio sp.
CCCGGCGAAAAGGTGATCGTGCCCGCGCCCCGCACGCAGGATGGCGCGGGCACGATCACCTTTTCGCCGGGGCGCAACACCGAGGAGATCGTGCGTCTGGTGGAGGCGCTTCGCGCCACCGACGCCCACGGCGTGGCCACCCCCGCCAACTGGCGCCCCGGCGAAAAGGTGATCGTGCCCGCGCCCCGCACGCAGGATGGCGCGGACGAGCGCGCCCACGAAACGGGAACGGAATGCAAGGACTGGTTCTTCTGCACCCGGAGCCTGTGAGGTGGCCTGCGTCAAGCCCGAGGGGGAACTGACGGAACTGGGCCGTCGCGTGCTGGCGGGGCTTGCGGCCCACGCCACCCCCGAGGCCGCAGCTCCGGCGTTGGGACTGCCGCTTTACCGCGTGCGCATGGCCGCCCGCGCGCTGGATGCCGCAGGCCTGGCGAGCGGGAGGGCGGGACGCTACGCGCTCACGCCCGAGGGGGAGCGAAGGCTGGCCTAGCGTCATGCCGCCCCGCGCCCGCACGGGACGCAGAGGTGCAAACCAACGGGCCGTCGAGACTCCGCAAGGCTGCTTCGCGGCGGTCCCACACACCAAGAGGAGGGTCTCCATGAGATGTACCGGCATCGTGCTCGCATTGGTTCTTTCGCTGTTCGCCGCCACCGCCCTTGCCCAGCAGTCCGGGACCAAGGACGAGGCCGTGGCCCTGGTGAAGAAGGCCGTGGCCCACTACAAGAGCGCCGGGAAGGACAAGGCGTTCGCGGATTTCAACGCCAAGGACGGCGGCTTCACCGACCGTGACCTCTACATCGTGGTCTACGACATGGAGGGCAACTGCCTCGCACACGGGGCCAACGCAAAGCAGATCGGCAAAAACCTCATGGAACTGCGCGACCCGGACGGGAAGTTCTTCGTCAAGGAGCGCGTGGAGCTGGGCAAGACCAAGGACTCCTTCTGGCAGGACTACAAGTTCTCCAATCCCGTCTCGAAGCAGATCGAGCCCAAGAGCATGTACATGGAGAAGGTGGACGGCATGCTCTTCGGCTGCGGCGCCTATCAGAAATAGCCCGCTCGGCCGCGCCCCGGCGATTCCCCGCCAGGGCGCAGGCCCTGCGGACACAAGACGGGAGTGAT
>NZ_JBZVFJ010000004.1:1133-64547 GCF_058402725.1 Fundidesulfovibrio sp.
GCGTCTACGCCGGGTATGCGGTGATCGTGGCCCTGTCCGTCCTTGTCTGGTACGCGGGCCACCGCAACGCCGCGACCCTGGGCGGCGAACTGGAGCGCATCGCCGGGCCGGACATGGCCCGCCTCGCGGCTCTCAAGGACGCCCGCTTCGCCGCGCGGGAGATTGTGGCCGCCCTGCGCGCCCGGCTCATCCCGGCCGCGCGCCAGGAGTTCCTCCTGGCCCAGAAGGCAGGCTACGCGGCCAACGCGGCTGACCTGGGCAAGGCGACGGCGCGGCTCAAGGAACTGGGCTACGGGGCCGCCTCCGATCCCGGCTGGGAACGTTTTCTCCAGGCCCAGGCCGCCTTCCTGAAGGTGGCCCGGAAGCTGGACGAAACCCTGGACGAGTGGAGCCGGGACACCTCCGACGTGCTGCTCACCGTGGAGGTGCTGGCCCTGGCGGCCGTGGACGTGCAGACCGCCGGGGAGGCGCTCCTGGCGAGCCTGGACGCGCTCATCGCGGCCAACGACGCCCGCATTGCCCAGAGCATCGGCCAGGCTCGCGCGGCCATGGCCTCGGGCCAGGCGGCGGCCCTGGCGGCCCTCGGCGCCGCCGTGTGCGTGGCGGCGGCGGTGGGCTTTCTCATCACGCGCAACATCCGCAGGCCCCTTACCGCTCTGGTGGCCTTCGCCGGGGAGGTTTCGGCGGGCAACCTGGGCGTGCGGGCCGAGGGGCGCTTCATCGCGGAACTGGAGCAGCTCAAGGGCAGCCTCGAATCCATGGTGAGGACCCTCAAGGAGAAGATCGACCTCTCGGAGGCCAAGACGCGGGAGGCCGCCCAGCAGGCGTCCAGGGCCGAGGAGGCGGTGCGGGAGGCGCAGCACGCCCGTTCCCTGGCCGAGCAGGCGCGCAGCGAGGGCATGCGCGAGGCGGCGGGCAGGCTGGAGGAGATAGTTGCCGGTCTGCTGGAAGCCTTCCACGAACTCGACGCCGAGGTGACCCGGGCCAGCGCCGACTCCCAGGCCCAGCGCGAGCGTGTGGAGGCCACCACCGGGGCCATGGAGCACGTGGAGGCCGCCAGCAGCCATGCGGGCCGCTGCGCCGGGGAGGCCGAGGCCACGGCCGAGGACGCCCGCATGAAGGCCCGGGAAGGCGCGGAGGTCATCGCCGGAGTTGTGACCTCCATCCACGACATCCAGACCCAGGCCTCGGCCCTCAAGGCCAGCATGGCCGACCTCTCCAGCAAGGCGGGGGGGATAGGCAGGGTCATGACCGTCATCTCCGACATCGCCGACCAGACGAACCTCCTGGCCCTCAACGCGGCCATCGAGGCCGCCCGCGCCGGAGAGGCCGGGCGCGGCTTCGCCGTGGTGGCCGACGAGGTGCGCAAGCTGGCCGAAAAGACCATGACCGCCACCCGCGAGGTGGAGGAGGCCATCGGAGGCATCCAGGCGGGCACAGCCGCCAGCGGAGAAGGCGTGGACGAGACGGTGGAGGCCATCAGCCGCGTGGCCGTGCAGGTGGACTCGGGCGGGACCGCGCTCAAGGGCATCGTGGAACTCAGCCAGGTCTCCTCGGCCAACATCCGCTCCATCGGAGAGGCAATGGCCGAGCACCGGGGGGCCGGCGCCGAGGTGTCGCGTTCGTTCGAGGAGATCAGCCGGATGGCCGAGGAGACGGCCCAGGCCATGGAGAAGGCCCGCCGCGTGCTGAGCCGCCTGCGCCAGGCGGCGGACGCCCTGGGCGCGCTGATGGAGAAGCTGACGAAGGCCTGATGCGCGCGCCAGACCCGCCGCGCCTCAGGGGAGGCGCGGCGGGGAGGTGTGCGTCAATCCCACTCGATGCCCTTGTACTCGTCGGGCTTGTATTCGATTTCCACGGTTTTTTTCGTGGGCGCGCCCTCGCGGGCCTCGGCCTTGGAGATGCGCCGGGGTTCCTGCGGCTGGGCCTCCTCGCGGGGCTCGGGTCGCGCGCCGCGTCCGCGTCCGCGCCGGGAGCGGGAAGGCTTCGCCTCCGCGCCGCCCTCCTGGGCGGGAGCCTCGCCGACGGCGTCGGCAGGCTGCGTGGCGGGCTCGTTCCCGGGGTCGTCGTCGAAGTCCTCCGGAGCCTCGTCCTGGCCGGCCTGGGCCTCCTGGCCATCGGCGGGCTTCTTCCTGCTCCTGCGCCGCCTGCGGCGCTTCTTCTTCACCTCGCCCTGGGGCTCCTGGCCTTCGGGGGCGTCGGCGTCGGTCCGGGCCTCTTCAAGGGTGGGAGCGTCCACGGGCAGGGGCGCGGACTGGAAGAAGGGATCGTCCGGGAAGAGGGATTCTGCGGTGAAGGGCGCGGGTTCGGCCGCAGCCGCTTGCGCGCCGTCGGCGGGCGCGCTGTCCTGGCCTGGCGCGTCGGAGCCCTCGGGGACGGCCCCTTCGCCGCCGGAGCGCTTGCGTCCGCCCCGGGAGCGGCGGCGGGATTTGCGGCGCGGGGCCTCGCCGTCGCCCTGGTCGGTGGCGGCGGCGTCCTGCTCTTTGTCCTGAAGGCGGTCCTGGGCCTGTACGGCGTCTTCCTGGACCTGGGCGCGGGGCCGTTCCTCGGCGCGGGGTTCGGTACGGGCCTCGGTGCGGGGCCTTTCGCGGCGGTCCCTGTCGCGGTCCCTGTCCCTGTCCCGGCGGTCCCTGTCGCGGTCTCTGTCCCTTTCGCGGTCCCTGTCCCGGTCGCGGGGGCGTTCCCTGTGGGTCTCCACGGGCGCGCCTTCGGGGGTCTCGGGGATGGCGTGCAGGCTCGACTGGTAGCGCTCGTCCAGGAGCATGGCCAGGAGCGAGGCGTCCTCGGAGGCGGCCAGCTCCTGGGCCAGGGGCAGGAAGCGCTGCAGGCGCACCTTCTTGAGGGCCGGCACGGCGCGCAGTTCGGCCTCCAGCAGGGCCGTGAGGCGTTCGGAGACCACGGCGGAGACTTCCTCGTCGGTGGGCACGGGGCGCTTGAGGAGGTCGATGCCGAAGCGCTGGCCGATGCGCTTCATGGCCAGCTCTTCCATGATGTTCACCAGGGTGATGGCCGTGCCGGAGGCTCCTGCGCGTCCGGTGCGGCCCGCGCGGTGCACGTAGGACTCGGGGTCTTCGGGGGGCTCGTACTGGAAAACGTGGGAGAGCTCGGGGATGTCGATGCCGCGAGCGGCCACGTCGGTGGCCACCAGGAAGCGCAGGGTGCGCTTGCGCAGGCGCAGGAGCACGTGCTCGCGCATGGCCTGGGAGAGGTCGGCGGAGAGTTCCTCGGCGTCGTAGCCGAAGCCCTTGAGCACCTCGGCGATGTAGTGGACGTTGGCCTTGGTGTTGGAGAAGATGATGGCCGAGGAGGGGTTTTCGATCTCGATCAGGCGCACGAGGGTGCGGTCTTTGTCCAGGCCGGGCACCTCGATGTACTGGTGCAGGATGTCGGCCACGTGCACCTGCTTGGCCGAGAGCGAGAGGAAGTTGGGGTGGTCCATGAACTCTTCGGCCAGGCGCAGCACGTGGGGCGGGTAGGTGGCCGAGAAGAGGAAGGTGGAGACGCGCCGCTTGGGCAGGTAGCGCTTGATCTCCTTCATGTCCGGGTAGAACCCGATGGAGAGCATGCGGTCGGCCTCGTCGAAGACGAGCACGCGGATGCCGTCCAGGGTCAGGTTGCGGCGCAGCAGGTGGTCCAGGATGCGCCCCGGGGTGCCCACCACCAGGTGCGCGCCGGCGCGCAGGGCGTCGGTCTGGGGGCCGTAGCCCACGCCGCCGTAGACCGTGGCCACCTTGAGCTGCGTGTCGCCGAAGAGCATCTCGGCGTCCATGGCCACCTGCTTGGCCAGTTCGCGGGTGGGGCAGAGGATCAGGGCCTGGGTCTGGGCCAGGTTCTGGTCCAGCAGGTGGTAGATGGGCATGAGGAACGCCCCGGTCTTGCCGCTGCCCGTGCGCGACTGCACCATGAGGTCCTGTCCCTGGAGAAGATAGGGCAGGGACTTGGACTGGACGGGCATGAGCTTTTCCCATCCGGCCCGGGTCATGGCGGCGCGCAAGGATTCAGGCAGCTCTTCCAGCGTGATCTCGGGGAGTTGCGCTTCGGGCTGGATGAGGGTTTCGAATTCGTCCGGGGTCTGGGGAGTGTCTGTGGTGTTGTCCATGATCAGCCGTTGTGAGGGTTTTCCGGGCAGACCGCACGAAGCGGCGCAGTGCTTATAGCGCCTTTCGCGTGAAAGCGAAAGGCCCCCTTGCGGGGGCCTTCGGAGGGAGGGGGGCCGCTTCGCGGCGGGCGGCCCCTGTGCGGAGGAGGAGATGGGGGGTGCTAGAAGGCGTACTTCACGGCCAGGTTGCCGCCCCAGTTGTCCGAGCCCTGGCTGGAGTAGGGGCCGATGTGCTGCCAGCGTCCGGCCAGTTGGACGCTCACGTGGTCGGTTAGGAACATGTTCATGCCCAGTTCCGCGATCTCCGTGAGGTTGGAGGAGTAGCCGTTTCTGGGCACGGGAACCTGGGAGAAAAAGCCGCCCAGGCCGATGCCGCCGAACACGTTGAACCGGTCCTCGTTGATGAAGTGGTAGCGCACGATGGCGATGGGGCTGAAGGCGTTCACGGTTTCGTAGGTGCCGTTGCCGCTCCACCAGGGGTTGCGCTTCTGGGTGATCACGTAGCCCAGGCCCTCCACGCCGAGGGACAGGCCATCGATGACGAAGAACCCGGCTTCCGCGCCGTAGGTGAACATGGAGCTCACGCGGCTGTTGGAGTTGCCGTAGATGCCTACCTTTGGTTCAAGGTAGAACGTGCCCGCATCCAACGTTTTCGCCTGGGCCAGCCCGGCGCTCGCCAACAACGCGGCGGCCAGGGCGGCGAACAGGGTCTTTTTCAGCAGTGCGTACATGGTGTCCTCCTTTGTCCGGGCCTTCCGGACGCATCGCTCTATGCACTACGACGCGTTGGAAGTCCTGTCCGTTACCTGTACGGTTCATGAAAGAATGTTCATCAATGCGGAACAGTCAAGACGCCGGAGGCCATTTCCCCGCGCGGGCGTCCTTGAAGGACACGCCCGGATGCGCTACCCCCGTGGAGCGTCCGCGCCAAGTCGCCGGGCGACTCCCCCCGCACGAGGCATCCACAGCCGTGAAAGGCGTCCGCATCCTTCCCATCCTCCTTGCCGCCGCGCTCCTTCTGCTTCCGGCGGCCCCGGCCTTCGCGCGCGACCTGCCCTACACCGTCACGGCCACGCTCCCCCACGACGAGGATGCCTTCACCCAGGGCCTGCTTTTCGCGCGGGGGCATTTCTACGAGAGCACCGGGCTCTACGGGCAGTCCTCCCTGCGCCGCGTGGACCCGGACACCGGCAGGGTGCTGGCCCGGCGCGCTCTGGACCGGAACCATTTCGGCGAGGGGCTGGCCCTGCTGGGCGACGTGCTCTACCAGCTCACCTGGCGACAGCGCGTCGTGCTGCTCTACGACGCCGGGACCCTGGAGCCCCGGGGCTCCCTGCCCCTGGACACCGAGGGCTGGGGCATTGCCGCCACCCCCTTCGGACTGGTGACCAGCGACGGAACACCGACGCTCACCTGGCGCGATCCGCGGACCTTCAAGCCCGGACGCAGCGTGACCGTCACCGACCGAAACCGGCCCGTGGAGCGGCTCAACGAGCTGGAGTGGGCCGAAGGCTGGATACTTGCCAACGTCTGGCACGATGATCGCATCGCCGTCGTCTCGCCCGCCACGGGCAAGGTGGCCGCCTGGATCGCCTGCGCGCCCCTGCGGGCGCGCCTGCCGGGCCTGCCCCGGGAGTCGGACTTGAACGGCGTCGCCTGGGATCCAGAGGCCAAAAGGCTCTATGTGACGGGCAAGAACTGGCCCGCAGTGTTCCAACTGAAGCTGGAGGAGTGGCCCGCGCCATGAGAAAGACCAAGTGCAAGAACTGCCGCTACTGGAAAGGGCCCATCCCCAGCGAGCGCCGCTACTGTCCGCCCGAGGAGATGGCCAAGGGCGAGTGGGGCTACTGCAAGCGCCACGCGCCCCGGCCCCTGGTGGAAAACATCGAGTCCCTGCGGGGCAAGTCCTTCGTGGCCGTCTGGCCCGAGACCCAGGCCGAGGACGTGTGCGGCGAGTTCGCCCTGATCCCGCTCCAGAAGGATTGACCGCGCGACACCCCGGGCGGACGGCCCCCGTCTCCCCGGCAACGGCCGGTCGCCCCGGGCGGCCTTGCCAGCACGGGCCGCGCTCCGGCCCCCACCGACGGAGGGTTGACCCATGCGCTACGAGCACTCCCCCAAGGCCCTGGTGATCGCCGGTCCCCCGGCAGCGGGAAAATCCACCCTGGCCGCGCGCCTGCAGGGCGAGCTGGGCTACGCGCTCCTGAGCCTCGACGCCGCCAACGTGGAGGTGGCCGGGCGGCTGGGCCTCTCCGTCCCGGACCTGCGCCAGCCCCAGCCCGCCGTGACGGCCGCGTTCAAGGACGTGTTCCTGCGCCAGGTGCGGGAGCTGCGCTACGGGAACCTGCTCCTGGAGGGCTGCCGCGTCAGCCACCCCCACATCTTCGAGGCCTTCCGGCACGCCCTGTTCAGCGCCTACGGCGAGTACGCGATCCTCTCGTGCTTCTACCTCAACCCCGACGAGGTGACGCGCCAGCGCCAGTACCTGCTGCGCCAGGCCCAGTTGGCCAAGCAGGCCGCCAAATACCGCGACCCCCAGGCCCTGAGCCTGCTCAAGCACGAGTACGAGAAGGGCTTCTGCGCCTTCCTGGAGCCGCCCCTGCCCGGCTTCGCCGTGGTGGACTCCGCCGAGGCCGTGATGGCCCGGGCGCGCGAGTTGCAAAACGCCAGGCACCCGGAACTGCCCGTCAAATACGAGGGCCTGATCCGCTTCATCGCGGAGTCCGGCGCGTACAACCCCTTCTACCAGCGCGTGGAGGTGGAGGGCACGGTGGTGATCCATGGCTTCACGGACTCCCAGAAGTCCTGGGCCAACATCCGCGCCATGGGTGTGGACCTGGCCGGGAAAAAGGCCCTGGATATCGGCTGCATGCACGGCTACTACACGTTCAAGCTGGAGGAGGCCGGGGCGTCGCCCCTGGGCGTGGACATCGACCCGCACTCCATCGACGTGGCCAAGGAGATCGCCCGAGTGCGCGGCTCCGAGTCGCGCTTCCAGGCCGTGAACTCCGAGGACCCCTTCACCGAGACCTTCGACGTGGTGTTCGCGCTCAACGTGCTGCACCGCGTCTCGAACTTCCGGGCGGTGTGCGAGAACATCTTCACCTCGTGCACGGAGGCCGTGGTGGAGGTGGGCGAGGTGCAGCTGCCGGAGCTCTTCGCCCTGAGCGCGGGCCACGGGTTCAAGAGGGCGCGCTCGCTCAAGTCCCACCGCAGCTCCGACGTGGTTGGCCAGCGGGTGCTGGTGCACCTGGTCAAGGCGGGCTGAGGGCGGGGGCCGGGCGATTGACCGTCGGCAGGCTTGACGTTCGGACCTGTCCCCGTCGAACGATGTTGGCGGACCGTTCCACCGGTCCTCAGGGGAGGTCCGCTCCCTTCGGTTTCCGGTCGTAACGGCCCGCCTTCACTAGTATTATACCTCTGACCGTCCCGCCGCACGGTGGGGGCGTTGCCCCGGTCGCCGCTGAGGCGACCGGGGTGCGGCGTTCAGGTCTTCATCTACCCCCGCGCCTGCCGCAGGGGGCCAAGCAGCAGGTCCATGGCCGCGAGCCGGGAGTACATTCTGGGCTCTCCGCCGTCGGCCATCAGCGTACCATGATAGGCGCGCGGATCATATTCCGTCAGGAACACCACCCGGACGGAATCCCAGTCCACGAGCACGGCCTTGGGCTTGGTCTTTTTGAGTTCCTCAAGCCGCGCCTTGCCCAGGGCCAGCATATCCTCGCGCTCCCCGAAGTTCATGGCTCCGGTGGGGCAGCTTTTGACGCAGGAGGGCAGAAGCCCGGCGATCACGCGGTCATTGCACATGTCGCACTTGGTCATGATCTTGGTCTTGGGGTCCTGCCTGGGTATGTCGTAGGGGCAGGCTCCTTTGACCACGTCGAAGGGCAGCCCTTTGGTTTTATCGGTGAAGGTCACAGCCCCGGTGGCGTTGTCCAGGGCGATGGCGTCCTTGATCACGGAATCGGCGGCGTCCTTGCACGGCGGCAGCACGCAGTGGCGGCATTGGTCGGGCATGAACAGCCACTTGAAGTCCGCGCCGTCGCCGGATTCCTTGAACCGGACCACCTTCAGGGTGACAGCGGAGAGGTCCGGCGGGTTCTGGTGCGACCCCGTCTGCCTGGTGGGCTCGGCGGGAAGGTTCTTCCATTGTTTGCAGGCCACCTGGCAGCCCCGGCAGGCCGTGCACGCTGAGAGATCGACGAAAAACGTCTTGCCTGGCATGTGATTCTACCTCCCTAGGCCTTTTTCACGTTGACCATGAAGGCCTTGGTTTCCGGGATGCCGGTGTTGGCGTCGCCCACGGACGGGGTGAGCAGGTTGGCGGAGTCGCCCCCCTCCTTGGGCCATACCCAGCCGTAGTGCCAGGGGATGCTCACCAGGTGGGTCTTGTTGCCCATGACCGTCAGGGGCTTGATGCGGTCGGTGACCATGGCGATGGCCCAGGTCTGGCCCCGGAGGTTTTCCAGGATGACCTTGTCGCCGTTCTTGATGCCGCGCAATGCGGCCAGTTCGCGGCTCATTTCGCAGAACATCTGGGGCTCGGCCTCGATGAGCCAGGGTGTCCAGCGGGTCATCAGGCCGGTCTGCCAGTGCTCCGTGACGCGGATGGACGTGCACACGAAAGGATAGCGTGGATCGCAGACGGCGCGCTTGGCCTCCTCGCCCGCGAAGATGAGCGCGGCGGGGTTGTTGAGCCTTTTGGAGAAAGGATGCTCCTTGATGGGGCACTCCATGGGCTCGTAGTGTTCTGGGAAAGGACCGTCGTTGAGGCCCGGCCCGAAGAGCGCGCCCATGCCGTGCTGCTGCATGATGAACGGGTGGCGCGTGCCGGGATCGCCCCCGCCGTCCACCACGTCGATGTTCCACTTCTTTCCGGCGGCGTCCCAGGCCAGGACGGGCTTGTCCGGCTGATAGGGCACGCCCTGGGCGTTGACCGAGGCGCGGTTGTAGATGATCCGGCGGTTGACCGGCCAGGCCCACGACCAGTTGGGGAACAGGCCGATCTTCTCCTGCTCCGGGGTCTGTTCCTTGGAACGTTTGGCTGCCTTGTTGCCCTTGGCCTTGTCCGTGTCGGTGTAGGAACCGCAGTACACCCAGTCGCCAGAGCAGGTGGAGCCGTCGTCCATCAGGTTGGCGAACGCGGCCACCTGCGTTCCGGCCTTGTAGACGACCTCCGTGCCGTCCGGGGCCTTGGCCTTCACATCCTTCAAGTAGTAGCCGTTTATGAGCCGGGCCACTTTCTGCGGGTCGAAGGCGTGGCCGTCGCCCCAATCCTCGATATTGGCCCCGAGCACGGGAGCGGGGAAAGCCCCCTTGCCCTTCTTGTAGAGGTCGCGGACCTTCATGAAGAGCTCATAGATGATGTCGCCGTCGGGCTTGCACTGGCCGAGTGGCTTGGGACCGGCGTAGCGCCACTGCATCCAGCGGCCCGAGTTGGTGATGGAGCCTTCTTTTTCCGTGGACACGGCGGCGGGCAGGAAGAAGACCTCGGTCTTGATCTTCTTGGGGTCCATGCCCGGACCTTTCCAGAAGGAGCCGGTCTCGTTGTCGAAGAGGTTGACGTTGACCATCCAGTCGAGCTTGGTGAGCGCCTCGCGGGTCTTGTTGGAGTTGGCGCCGCTGGCCGCCGGGTTCATGCCCCAGGCGAAGAAGCCCTTGAACTGGCCCTTGAGCATCTGGTCGAAAAGCACCAGCCAGGAGGCGTCCTGCCCGTCGTCCAGTTTGGGGAGCCAGTCGTAGGATTGGGCGGGTTCGGCTTGCTTGAACATGGCCTTGAGCAGGCTGGCCATGTACTTGGGCTGGTGCTGCTTCCAGTTGAGGCTCTTGGGGTCGTTGCTCTTGGGAGTGATCAGGGCCTTGTAGTCGTCGAAGGTCTTGTTGGCGGCCCTTGGGGTGGGAAGGTAGCCAGGGATGATGTGGTAGAGCAGGCCCTGGTCCGTGGAGCCCTGGACGTTGGACTCGCCGCGCAGGGCGTTCACGCCGCCGCCCGCCACGCCCATGTTGCCCAGGAGAAGCTGGATCATGGCCATGGTGCGGATGTTCTGCACTCCCACCGTGTGCTGGGTCCAGCCCATGGCGTAGAGGATGGTGCCAGATTTTTCGGGCTTTCCGGTCTGCGTGTAGGTCTTGTAGACTTCGGTCAGTTTCTCCTGCGGCGTGCCGGTGACGTCGGAGACGGTCTTCAGGTCGTAGCGAGCGTAGTGCTTTTTAAGCAATTGGAACACGCAGCGTGGGTCGGCGAGGGTCATGTCGCGTTTGGGCACGCCCTTCTCGTCCATGACGAAGGCCCACTTGGACTTGTCGTACTTCCTGGCGGCCTCGTCGTAGCCGGTGAACAGACCGTCCTTGAAGTCGAAGTCCGGCGAGACGATGAAGGAGGCGTTGGTGTACTCGCGGACGTACTCCTCGAAGAAGAGCTTGTTCTCCAGGATGTACTTGATCATGCCGCCCAGGAAGGGGATGTCCGTGCCGGAGCGCAGGGGCGCGTAGAGGTCCGCCTTGGAGGAGGTCCTGGTGAACCTGGGATCCACGTGGATGAGCGGCGCGCCTTTGCGCATGGCCTTGGTGACCCACTTGAAGCAAACGGGGTGCGTCTCGGCGGAGTTGCCGCCCATGATGAGCACGCAGTCGCTGTTCTTGATGTCGATGTAGTGGTTGGTCATGGCCCCGCGTCCGAAGGACTCGGCCAGGGCGGGTACGGTGGAGCTGTGGCAGATGCGGGCCTGATGTTCGATGTAGGTCAGACCGAGGGAGCGCAGGAAGGTCTGGTAAATCCAGCACTCCTCGTTGTCCAGGGCGGCCGATCCCACTGAGGCGATGCCCTCGCAGCGGTTGACGGTCTGCCCCTTGGCGTTCTTCTCCTTGAAGGTTGCGTCGCGGGTGGCCTTGATGCGCTTGGCGATCTCCGTGAGCGCCCAGTCCCAGGATTTCTCCTGCCACTTGTCGCTGTTGGGCGCCCGGTAAAGCACCTTTTGGATGCGCCGGTCGTTCTCGGTGAGCTGGAAGAGGCTCGCGCCCTTGGCGCACAGTGAACCCTCGTTGATCGGGTGGTCCGGGTCGCCCTCGATGTTGACGGCGCGCCCCTTCCCGTCCAGTGCGGTGCTCACGATCAGGCCGCAGCCTACCGAGCAGTAGCAGCAGATCGTGGTGGACTGCTTGGTCCCCTTGAGTTTCGTCAGTTCGGCTGCCGCATGGACCGGGCTCAGGTCGAGCCCCAGTCCGCCGAAGGCGGCTACCGCGCCGCTGGCTGCGGCGATCTTCATGAAATCACGACGGCAGATTCCCATCATGCTTCTCCTTGTGGCGGATGCAGGCGGGTCATCTCCCTCGCGTCTCCCTGGAGAGGCGTACGTGTAATTCGAAGCCGTATGGAAGCGTGGGAGGATCGGACAAGATGCTTTCTAGGGAAGAAACAGCGGGCGGACGCCCGCCATGAAGGACCATGCGGCTTGCCGCAGCATGGAGGCGGTTCAGGTCGAATCCCAACCCGGAGAACGGCAACGCAAACACGTTTGCTGCCTGCATGTGCAGGACCTCCAGCAAAAACGGAAGAAGAGGGCGCGCCCTCTGGTTTCGTCAATCAGTGGTTCATGCCGGTACACGGCACGATCAGGCCCCGATCAAAGCGTCGGGGTCACGGAGACGAACTGGTTTCAGAAATGACGGTGCATGCGATCACCCCCCCCTTTCGTTCGGCTATGCCTATTCACACATAGGGCATAGATTGTATCAATGCGATGCATTGGTGCAACAGATGGATGCTTGCGCGAGATTTGGCAGCTGGCCCGGGCCGCTCACGCACAGCCCCTGAGGATCGTGGCCCTCTCGATCTGATATGTCTTTCGAGCTGCGCCGCAGGAAAAAAACAAGCCTCCACGCATGGCAAATACGTGTAGGCTTGACTTTTACTGCGCCGTGTCGGCGGGATGATGAACGGACCGCAAGAGTCGGTTTCCCGGCGGGCCGCGTGAGGAGGCCTGCCGGGAAGGCGGTACCTCCCTGGCAGGCTTGTGTTTGAAGAGGGGCTCTACAACACCCCGATCTCCCAGTTGAACACGCCGCCGCGCTCCTTGCGCTCGATGCTGGCGGGCATGGGCTCGCGCAGGTGGATCAGCTGCACGTAGCCCGCGCGGGCCAGTTCCTCTTCCTTGTCGCGCAGGTCCATCTCCCAGTTGGGGTAGATCCAGAAGTTCTGGCCGTAGCGGGTCACGAAGCAGATCTCGCCCTTGGGGCTCACGATGGGCTCGCAGGACTTCACGTCCTGGGTCATGGTGCGGCTCACGCCCAGGGGCCAGAGGCCGTGGGTCACGATGCCCAGGGGCAGGGGGCTCTGTTTCGGCAGCGCCAGCAGCTCCGCGCCGGAGAGCTCCGGCGAGACCACGGCCCCGTCGAAGCCCATGTCGCGCAACTTGCCCAGGGCCAGGACGTTGGTCACGTTGGCGAAGGGGCCGCTCCACAGGAGCATCTCGCGGCGCTTGCGGCCCATGAGCCCCAGCTGCCAGGGGGCGTTGAGCACGAAGCGCTTGCCCCCCCGCTTGAGGATGATCTCCAGGATGTCCAGGAAGTCCTTTTCCTCGTTGGGCCACACCACGGGGGGCAGCCACCACCACGTGGAGGCCGCGCGCCCCAGGGGCAGATGCTGGGTCTTGGTGGCCGACACCCACACGCCCGCCGCGCCCTTGGCCGGTCCCTTGGGGGGCTGCCGCCAGATGTGCACGCCCTCGGGCTTCACGCCCCGGGCCAGCTTGAAGGGCTTGGGCATCACGGGCTCGAAGGTCGATTCCGGCGCGGGCGCGTCGGGGAGCTTGCGCAGCTTGTCCTCCAGGCCCTGGATGCGGCGCATCAGCTCGGGCTCGCGGCGGTCGATGAGGAAGACGCTCATGCCCGCGCGGGGGCGCTCCCTGCCCTTTCCGGCCAGGGTGAGGTCGTAGCGGCCGCTCTTGGGGGTGTGGCGCGAGATGCGCACCACCTGGTGTCCGGGCTCGTCCTCGTAGCCCAGGCGCAGCAGGTCGCCGGGGAGCAGTTCCTGGCGAGGGTTCACGAAGTATTTGCGGGCGGCGCTCATGGAGAGGCGTCCCACCATCTGGCCGGAGCCGGTCTGGGAGAGGGCGTCCACGGGGTTGCGCGGCTTCTGGGGCAGGAAGGTGTAGTGGGTGGCGGGCCTGCCCAGGGCCTGGCCCAGGTAGTCCATGGCGGCCTTCTTGGCGTGGGGGTCGTCGGGGGCGTCGCGCAGGATGCGGTAGGCCGTGGTGACGTAGTAGACGTAGTGGGGGCCTTTCTTGCGGCCCTCGATCTTCCAGGCCTTCACCTGGGGCATGGTCAGCAGGGCCTTGGCCAGCACGTCCAGGGAGAGGTCCTGGCAGGAGAAGTAGCGCCCGGGCATGCCCTTGCGGGCGAACACGCGGCGGCAGGGCTGCACGCAGCGCCCGCGCAGGCCGCTCTTGCCGCCCAGGAAGCTCGACCACCAGCAGCGGCCCGAGACGTTGTGGCACAGCGCGCCGTGCACGAAGGTCTCCAGGGAAACGCCCTCGGGGCAGGCCTCGGCCATCTGGCGCATCTCGTCCACGTTGAGCTCGCGCGGGAGCACCACGCGGCTGATGCCCAGCGAGGGCATCATCGCCAGGGCCGTGGGCGAGGAGACGTTGGCCAGGGTGGAGAGGTGCAGCTCGCCCTCGAACCCGGCCTGGCGGGCCACGTCGGCCGCGCCCAGGTCCTGGATGATCAGGGCGTGGGGCTTCACGGAGCGGGCCAGGCGGTCCATGAGGCGACCGGCCTTCACTTCCTCTCCGGGCTTGAGGAAGGTGTTCATGGCCACATAGACCTTGCGGTCCATGGAGCGGGCCAGGGCCACCAGGCGGGCCAGTTCGCCCACGGAGAAGTTTTCCGCCTGCATGCGGGCGGAGAAGTGCTTGAGGCCGAGGTATACGGCGTCGGCCCCGGCGGAGAGGGCGGCAAGGAGGCTGTGGGCGTCGCCGGCTGGGGAGAGAATTTCAGGAACGTGGTTCATGGACTGGTCTCGCTTGGGAAGCGGGTTCGATCGTCAATCCGCCGAAGGCGGCGGGGCCGGCAACGCATGATGGACGCCCGACGGGCGCGGTTTTCAATCAAGGCGCAGGGCCTATAGCGCCTCGGGCGCGGGATGGCAAGGGGGAATTGGCAGGGTGTGTATTCCTTTTAAGATATTGTGTTGACATAAATTCTTTTGTGCATACAATCTTCACGATCTCCCCGGTTCGGTTCCTGGCTGCCGACCTTGGGAGGCCGAACGGAACGCACACCAAGCAAAAGGAGAAACGACATGAGCGAATGGGCTTTGGACGACGGAAGCCAGGCCGCCGGGCAGGGGCAGGGAGGGGAGGACCCCACCAACGGAACATCCATGAACCCGGAGGGCTTCAGCTTCGCGGAGCATGTGTATGACAGGTCCGGAGGAGCGCAAGGCCCCGGCGCGGATCAATTGGAGGGAGGCGGCGAGGAGTCCGCCGCGTCCGGCAGGGGGCCGCAGGACGCGGGAAAGGGGCCGATCCTGCCCGACCACCTTGGCTGGGTGAAAGACCCGGGGAAGCTCTCGGGTTTTCTGACGGACTTCAACAGGAAGTATCCGCTGAACCCCTCGACGGCGCCCAAGGCGGTGAAGGACGTCTACGAGAACATGAAGCCCCCCTCAAGCAACTACGGCCCGCCCAAAGGGTCGGACAAGGACGCGGCGGAATACTGGGCGCGCTACTTCGGCTTCCCGGACCAGTACGCCGCCAACAAGGTGTCCGTGGAGTCCAAGGGCAAGGCGGACGCCTGGGTGTCTGGCTCTCAGGCGGCAGGGCTAGGTCAGGTTCGGCCCAACGCAGCCTACGACGCGGGGTTCGACTTTGGTCCTCGAGACAAATACGGGAACCTCAGGTCGCAGGAACATGTGCAAACTTTCCGGAAAGCCATGGAGGACCCAGGTTTCAATAGCATGGTTTCTTCAATGTATTCAAGGATGTCCTTCAATGTCGAGAAAGGAAATCCTTTCAAGTCAGAGGCAGGATACAACCAGGGGCCGTATGGCATCAAGAGAGGAGACGCATGGACGGAAACAGCCCGGCGGTACGTCCAGGAGATGTTTCCCGGGCAATGGGATGGCAGCACCAAATGACGCTGGTCATCGATCATGAAGCCAGTGGAAGACCGCGCTGTTGAGGGCATGGTTCTGCTTGTCCAGGGCTCCGTGGTAGCGATCAATCATCCGTTGGAGGCGTTTTGCAATCCACTGCTCCGCTGGTGGGAACGGCTTGTGTCCATAGTCATCCCAGCAGGTGTCGTGCAGAACGGTTTCCAGCGCCCATCCGGCCTCTCCGGTGAACGACTCGACGAAGACCAAGGCCTGATTCGGGCTTGCGGGTGTTAGCCTGGCTGCCAAGGCCATGCCAAGAATGTCGCCACGCCACGTTGCCCAGGCGTGAACAGTTCGCAGGCGCGCTGGCCAGTTTCTGGATATGCGGGGGCCGTACGTAGTCTCCATCCGAAGGGCCTGGGCGGTCAACGTAGCGACCTCGCGGATCAGCCGTTCATAGGCTGGCCAGCGCTCGGCCAATAGCGGCGGTCCGCCCGGGGGCGGTCCGCCGTCATTGGCCCGGACAGCCAGGATATGTCGAGCTTGCGTCAGGAGTTGCCGGAGTGTTTGGCTCTGGTCTTCGAAATTGCGGAACATGTCTTGCGCCTCAGGCGTCTTCGCGACAGAGCCCACTCCGCGCCGAGCAGCGTCGATCCAGAGTCTGTCCGAATCCTCAGTGTCGCGAAGGCGTCCTGCGATCGAAGCGAATACCAGGCGCGCTGTAGGATCATCCCGACCTGCGAAGCCAAGGGCCACCGCTGCCCGCAGCAGTTCCAGCACTGCATCGTTCTGCCTGAAGGATGGAAGGTCGGATTCGTTCCAATCAAGCCAGCCGGGCCCGGGCTTGACCTCGGCCAATCTGGCAAGGATCGTGCGCCTGAATTTCTCCGGGAAGGCAAGGAAGAACCCCTGTTGCGCCTGCTCCAATTCCCCGATGAGACGCTGCAGGTCGTCCGGCGCTCCTCCGGCCCGGCAAGGCGCGGCCAGAACGGCCAGAACGGCCAGCGCGGCGGCGAACGGGCGCAGGCAGCGTGCGAGCATCTCTGATGTTTCGGTGATGCGAAGCATATGTGCGAATCTATGGATGGATGCGCCCGAAGTGTCAAGGCGTCTCCCGCACGCTTGAAGTGCGCGCCCCGGCAGGGTAGAAGCCGACTTTCATCACGCTGAAGGAGACGCACATGACCTTGCTTTCGGCCGAGATCGCGGACGCCTTGTCCAAGGGCTCCTGGATCCGCAGGATTTTCGAGATGGGCGCGGAGATGAAGAAGCTCCACGGCGCGGACCGCGTCTACGACTTCAGCCTGGGCAACCCCGACCTGCCCTCGCCCCCCGTGGTGGGCCAGTGCCTGGCCGAGATGGCCCAGCGCGCCCAGGAGCCCTTCGCCTTCGGCTACATGCCCAACGCGGGCTACCCCCACGTGCGCGAGGCCCTGGCCGAACAGGTCTCGCGCGAGCAGGGCATGGCCTTCACCGCCGACGACCTGCTGCTCACCTGCGGCGCGGCGGGCGGCATCAACGCCTTCTTCCGGGCCGTGCTCACCCCGGGCGACGAGGTGCTCTGCCCCAGGCCCTACTTCGTGGAATACGGCTTCTACGCGGGCAACCACGGCGGCAGGCTCGTCACCGCGCCCGCCAAGCTGCCCTCGTTCGATCTGGACGTGCCCGCCATGCTGGCGGCCGTCACGGAGCGCACCCGGGTGATCCTGCTCAACTCGCCCAACAACCCCACGGGCCGCATCTACTCCGAGGAGGCCCTCACGGAGCTGGCCCGGGGCCTCAAGGCGCTCAACGCCAGGCGCGAGAAGCCCATCCTGATTCTGGCCGACGAGCCGTACCGGTTCCTGGCCTACGGCGGGGCCACGGTGCCCTCGCTGCCGCGCATCTACCCCTACACCGTGGTGGCCAGCTCCTTCTCCAAGAACCTCTCCCTGGCGGGCGAGCGCATCGGCTACGTGGCCGTGTGCCCCACCATGCCGGGCAAGGAGGAGCTCATGGCGGGCGTCGTGTTCGCCAACCGCATCCTGGGCTACGTGAACGCCCCGGCCATCGGGCAGGCCATCCTGCTCAAGGCCCTGGGCAGCCAGGTGGACGCCTCCGTCTACGAGGACCGCCGCGCCGCCATGGCCAGGGTGCTCGCGGACGCGGGCTACGAGTTCCACCTGCCCGAGGGCGCGTTCTACTTCTTCCCCAAGGCCCCGGGCGGCGACGACGTGGCCTTCGTGGGCAAGCTGCGCGACCAGCGCGTGCTGGCCGTGCCCGGCTCCGGCTTCGGCATGCCCGGCTACTTCCGCCTGACCTTCTGCGTGGACCGCAAGGTGATCGAGAACGCCGCCGAAGGCTTCGCCCGCGCCATCCAGGACTTCGAAAAGGAATAGCCCGGGTCTCCCGCCCTTTCCGCAAGGCCCCCGCGAGCATTCGGCGCGCGGGGGCCTTGGCGCGTCCGGGCAAGGCCGTCGGAACGGGCAGGGGAGGGCGATGCGCAAGGTCTCAGACGTGCCAGCGGGTGTGCCCCCACGGCTTGAACACCGTGACGAGCACCATGAAGGCCACCACTCCCAGCTGGGCGGCGGCCACCACGCCCTGCAGGGCCGAGAGCAGGATGGAGCCGGGCGGCACCGGTCCGGCCGGGTCCATGAACCAGCTCAGGCGGGCCATGCGCTCCAGCCAGGGGGAGAGCACGAGGAATCCCGCGAGGTTGTAGCACACGGTGACGACCCATTTGAGGATCACCCACCAGTATTTCATGAAGCCGTAGGGGGTCATGGCCGAATAGAAGAAGCCCGTGACCATGCAGAGCAGGGCCGAAGGGGCCACCACGTCGCGGTCGATGATCCAGACGATGGCGCGGTAGGCGTGCATCTGCGCGCCGTTGGCCGGGTCGAAGCCGTACTGCACCAGGGTGAGGCACACGGTGGCCCCGGCCCAGAGCGCGGCGAAGCACACGTGCAGGATCTTGAGCCAGCGCAGGGGAAAGCCCCTCAGGCGGTAGCCGATGAGCTGGTGGTCGCCCGCGAGGTCTGCCTTGGTGACGCGGCTCATGCCCTTCGTCTACCACCCCGCGCGCCTTCCCGCAACGTGGGAGGCGGCGGCGCGCGGCTGCAGAAACGATGGCGATGCGCCGTGACGGCCTGAGCCGACCGATATCCGTGACGCCAAGAACCGCCTTGCCGGTTGACCCCGGGGCCGGACTGCGGTAGCGCCTATGCCGACTCGCAAAGCCAACCCCGCCGCGAGGCGGGAGACGGAAAGCCGCGGATCTCCCAACCTGAGACAGCCGGGCCGCCGGGTTCCCTTCCAACGGGGGGAGCGCCGGCTTTTCTTTTTTCGCCCGGGAGAAGACGGACCGACCATGAAGACCCCTTCCGCATCGGACGGCAAACTGTTCCTTGTCCCGGCCATCTACTTCTTCCTGGCCATGCTCTGGGTGCTGGGCTCCGACGCCATCGCCTGGCAGATGTTCGGGGCGTGGCCGCCCGAGGCCATCAAGGACATCTCCATGCTCAAGGGCCTGGCCTTCTCGGCCTGCACGGCCCTGTTCCTCTCCTTCCTGCTGCACCGCCACTCGGTGGCGCGATCGCGCATGGTGAAGAACATGCGCCGGGTGATCCGCAAGATCAACCGCATCAGCCGCGCCCACCGGCGCGCTGCGGCCGAGTTGGACGCCATCTTCGACAACTCCCTCGTCGGCGTGCTCTTCGCCGACGAATCCCTCACGGTGCGGCGCGCCAACCGGGGCTTCCTGGAGATGATGGGCCGCACGCGCGAAGAGGTGGTGGGCAAGAGCGTCTGCAATCTCTCGCAAGGGGGCTGCGGGGTCTGCGAGGAGTTGCTGCGCGCCATGGACCGCAACCGCCCGGAGGCCGGGGCGACCGAGTCCGAGTTCGCGGTGGCGACGCCCGGCGGGACGCGCTGGATGCAGATGTCGCTTTCGCGCGTGGGCGCCGGAACGGAGGCGCGCGGGCATGTGGCCGTGCTGCGAGACATCACGGAGCGCCGCCGCGACGAAGAGCGCATCGCCTACCTCTCCTACCACGACTTCCTCACGGGGCTGCCCAACCGCAGGCTCTTCACCGAAAAGCTCGCCGACGCCTGCAAGCGCGGCAGACGCTACGGCGGCGGCTTCGGCGTGCTCTATATCGACCTCAACGACTTCAAGCGCTGCAACGACACCTACGGCCACGAGTTCGGCGACGCGGTGCTCAAGGCGTTCACGAAGATCGCCTCGGAGTGCCTGCGCGAATCCGACGTGCTGGCGCGCCTGGGCGGCGACGAGTTCGCGGTGATCCTGAACGCGGTGGAGAAGCGCTCCTCCTGCGAGAAGGTGGCGCGCAAGCTCCAGGAGGCCCTGGCCCGCGTGCGCGAGGTGGACGGCCTGCCCTTGAGCCTCTCGGCCAGCATGGGCGCGGGCGTGTTCCCCCACGACGGCGAGGACGTGGACGCCCTGCTCACCGTGGCCGACCGCAACATGTACGTGCAGAAGGACATCCACCGCGCCGGGGCGGCGGTGCAGTAGAGCGGCGCGACAGCCCCGATTCGCGCAGGTTCGAGAGAGTTCCTCGTCCGGCGTCCCGGTCTGCCCGGGAAGCGCGGACATGTCGGCCTCCACGGTCCCGCCTTTCCGGCGCGGAGCAAGGAGGCCGTGTTGTTTCGGCACGTCGCGAACCTTCTCGACTCCCCACCCGGACGATCCGGGACCGTTGGAGAACTATCCCTTCGGCCGTCCGCCGCTCACCCCGGAACAGACCCGACGGGCCTACGCCCGGCAATTGGGGATCGACCCCTCGCAGATCGACCCCAACGGAATGAAGCTCATGCTGGATGAGCCCGGGCCTGGACAGGCAAGCCGGACGAACAACACCGCGACAACAACTCCCGGCATCGGCGGATTGCTCTCCAGTACCGGGCGGACGACCACCCCGGGCGGAGTCGTGTGGGGCTCCCAGGGCGGCTTGCTGCCTGGCGTCGCGGGCACGGGGCCGTCATACGACGTGCCTGGATTGGCTGGGGGCAACTGGCCGGGCCAGGGTGTTCCATGGCTGCCGACCGGCTCTTCCGGCATGCCGGGCGGCCCGGCGGAGAGTCCCGGGCAGGCGACGCTGGCGGGCATGTCCCCAGGCGGCGGTGCTGGGTTCGGCGTTGCGCCAGTCGATCAGAACGTTTATACAGGCGCTGCGGGATTGCTCGGAATCCCGGTGGGCAGCCAGGGGGACTCCCCGGGCTGGGCAGCGCCGCAAGGGGCTGCGCCCGGGCATGGTCTCCTCGGGTGGGCCGCTGCAACGCAACAACCGGGGCAACCCGGCCAGACCGGCACGCTTTGGGGCGATACGGTCCCATCGCCGTGGGATCGGCAGGGGGCGCCGGAAGGCTGGCAGGAGAGCGGCGGCACTGATCAGGAGGAAGAAAAGCCCAAGGAAGCCCCGAGTCCGGGAGGGACGATCCTTCTGACGGCCTACGAACAAGGGGTTGGGCGAGTAGGGCACAGTGCGCTGTACATTCCAGGAAAAGGCTTTCTCTACGATCCGGCAGGGACCTACAACCAACGGATACGGGGAACTGGAGGGTGGTTCTACGAGGGCGACGAGGATTTTCCGAGCCTACAGGACTACCTCAAGTACCACAACAAGACGGGTTGGGTTGATCAGGACAAGATTCCTACAACGCTCAGTGAAGAAGATCTGATCATCAAGAGAGTGGAGAGCATGCGAGACCCGGCCGGGCCATACTGCGCTAGGTATGTTTCAGAGGCACTTGCTGGAATCTGTGGGATTACCAACACAGACTTACCGAGAGAATTGCAGGGTCAAGCAAAAAGGGCTAGGCGCAATGAATGAATCCCCCCTGAATCGGCTAGGCAGGTCCACCGCCGCGACGTTGGTCGCGGCGGGCGTCTGGCTTGCCGCGCCCACGCGGGAGTTGTTGTTTAAGAGTTACCGGCCGGTTTCGGAATGTTGGGAGGTCGCAGGGACGTATTTCGTGCTCATGCTGGCCGGGCTGTATCTGTTCGATCGCCCCATCCGGGAGGGCAGGCTGTGGGTGGTGATGATCGGGATGTGGTTTTTGGGGATGGGGACGTCCTATGGGGCGGAGGTGCTGTATTATGCCAATACGCTCATGCCGTGGGAATACCCACGGTATATGTACGAATCGGGGTCGAGGGATCTGTTGATTTTAGTAGAGTATTCGTTTGCAAAAGCAGCATTTGGCTATGCCATGCTGCTCGCCCTAGTGCATCGCTCACTCCCGGGATTGTTTCAAAATCTTGGTGCGCTGGTCAATGGAACAAATGAAGGTCAATTCTGTCATATCACTCTGCTGGACCAGGCTGGGAGTGGAACGGTACTGTCTGTGGATGGATACGACGAAAGGCGTGAAACTCGGCTGAAAAGGCTCTGTGTGAGCGGTCTCGCCACCGCGTTGGGGGCGTGCATCATGTTGGTCACGCCACTCAGAGGGCTCTTTTATTTCCGCTATTGGCGAATGTCAGACCTGGTATGCCGAGGTGTTTTTTATTTTATAGCTCTCTGGGTAGTGGCGTATTTGGGCTACAATTTTGTCCGTAAGGAGAGGCTGGCGGTTGTTGTCATGGTCTCATCATTTGTCGGTATCGCTGTCGAGGTAGGCTGGTACTTGATTAATACAGAGAAGTATTTTTGGGGGCGTGCTGTCGAAAATGTAAATATGTATGATGCGTGGAGGTTCGTGGCGTTTGGCGCGCTCTGGTCGATGCTCCTCTGGACGCACGTAAACGCCGTGATCGTGGCGCTCCTCTGCCGCTACCTCCCGCGGCTGGTGGGTTGGGTCGGCGGGCTGAGGGTGTGATGTCGTGGTGGAGGCTGCTCAGGTCTCGACGTTCGCCTGAAGCGCGTTGGACCAAGCACAATCGCCACGCCAATCTCCCGCACGCGCCCGTTCCTCTCTCCCCACGACCCGGCACCCCTTGACTTGACGGCCCTCCCTGGCTAAGGGGGAGGGCTTCTTTTTTCACGAAGCCTAAAGAAGGGACCATGTTCGAAAGCCTGCAAGACCGCCTCGAAGGCGTATTCAAGAAGATTCGCGGCCACGCCCGCCTGGACGAGGCCAACGTCCAGGAGGCCCTGCGCGAGGTGCGCCTGGCGCTCCTGGAAGCCGACGTGAACTTCAAGGTGGTCAAGGCCTTCACGGAGCGCGTGCGCGAACGCGCCCTGGGCCAGGACGTCCTGAAGTCCCTCACGCCGGGCCAGATGGTGGTGAAGATCGTCCACGAGGAGGTCCTTTCGCTCCTGGGCGGCGAGGCCCAGACGCTGGACTTCCGCCAGAAGCCCCTCATCGTGATGATGACCGGCCTCCAGGGCTCCGGCAAGACCACCACCACCTCCAAGCTGGCCCTCTGGCTGCGCCGCCACCACAAGCGCAAGCCCTACCTGGTGCCCGCCGACGTCTACCGCCCCGCAGCCATCGAGCAGCTGCACAAGCTGGCCTCCCAGCTCGATTTCCCCGCGCACCCCTCCACCACCGGCCAGAACCCCGTGGACATCTGCCGCGAGGCCGTGGAAGAGGCCGCCCGCCAGGGCTGCGACGTGGTCATCCTCGACACCGCCGGACGCCTGCACATCGACGAGCCCCTCATGGAGGAGCTCAAGGCCATCAAGGCCGCGGTGAACCCCCACGAGATCCTCTTCGTGGCCGACGCCATGACCGGCCAGGACGCCGTGACCGTGGCGGGCAGCTTCAACGAGCGCCTGGACATCACCGGCGTTGTGCTCACCAAGATGGACGGCGACGCCCGAGGCGGCGCGGCCCTCTCCATCAAGGAGGTCACGGGCAAGCCCATCAAGTTCGTGGGCATGGGCGAAAAGGCCTCGGACCTGGAGATCTTCCACCCGGACCGCGCGGCCTCGCGCATCCTGGGCATGGGCGACATCCTCTCGCTCATCGAGAAGGCCCAGGAGGAATTCGACGCCACCGAAGCCGCCGAGATGGAGCGCAAGCTCCGCCAGGCCCAGTTCACCCTGGATGACTTCCGCACCCAGATGCGCCGTGTGAAGAAGCTGGGTTCGCTGGAGTCGATCCTCAAGATGATCCCGGGCATGGGCAAGATCACCAAGCAGCTTGGCGAGGTGCAGATGCCCGAAAAGGAGATGGCCCGCCTGGAGGCCATCATCGGCTCCATGACCAAGAACGAGCGTCTGGAGCCCAAGATCATCAACGATTCCCGCAAGCGCCGCATCGCCAAGGGCTCGGGCGTCCAGGTGGGCGACGTGACGGCGCTGTTGAAAAATTTCGAGCAGATGCGCATGATGATGCAGCGCATGATGGGCGGGGGCAAAATGCCCAAGATGCCGTCCATGCCCGGAGGGCGCATGCCCGCCGGAATGCCGGGCATGCCCGGTATGCCCGGCATGGCCGGACTGGCCGGCGCCATGGGGGCCAAGGCCGGGTCCACCAAGAAGAAGAAGGACAAGCGCAAGAAGCGCAACAAGAAGCGCTGAGCGCGGCCAAGCCCCACCGGGCTTGCCAGCGGAAGAAAACACGTTACTTATCCTCACTGGGGGTGAACGATTATGGCCGTCAAACTGAGACTCACTCGTATGGGCTGCAAGAAGCGTCCCTTCTACCGCATCGTCGCCATGGACAGCGCCACCCGCCGCGACGGACGCGCCCTGGACTACATCGGGCACTACAACCCCATGGCGAACCCCGCCGAGGTGGTGGTGGACGCCGAGAAGGTGGCCCAGTGGATCGAACGCGGCGCGCAGCCCACCGACACCGTGGCGGCGCTCCTGCGCAAGGCCGGCAAGAGCAGCTAGTCTGGATGCCGGCCGGCTCGATGCGGCGCCCTGCAACGTGCCCGACACACGGAGGCGCCAGATGTTGAAAGACCTCATCGAATACGTGGCCAGGTCGCTGGTCGACAATCCCGACGCCGTACAGGTGAAGGAGGTCGAGGGCGAGCAGACGTCCGTGATCGAGCTCAAGGTCGCCAAAGAGGACCTGGGCAAGGTCATCGGCAAGCAGGGGCGCACGGCAAGGGCCATGCGCACCATCCTTGGCGCGGCCTCCACCAAGGCGCGCAAGCGCTCGGTGCTGGAGATCCTCGAATAGGCCGGGAGGGCCGGAGATTGGAGAAGTCCAAGCTGGTCGTCATCGGCGAGGTGGTCAAACCTCACGGTATCCGGGGGGAGTTCTGCGTGGAGAGCCACGCGGACTCCCCCCGGCTGTTCGCCGTCGGGGCGCGCCTCGGGCTGCGGGGGAAACACCGCCCGGAGCGCTTCGTCACGGTGCGCTCGTGCCGCCCGCACCAGGGGCGGCTCCTGCTCACCATCGAGGGCGTGGAGGACCGCGACGCCGCCGACGCCCTGCGCGGGCTGGAGGTGGTGGTGCCCCCAGAGGCCCTGCCGGATCTGCCCGACGACGAAATCTACCTGCACGAGATCGTGGGCTTCGCCTGCGTGCTCCCCGACGGCACGCCCGTGGGCGGGCTGGAAGGCTTCATGGATTCCCCCGGGCAGGACCTCTGGGTGATCCGCGCCGCCGACGGCCGCGAAATCCTCTTCCCCGCCCATGACGAATCGGTGGTGGCGATCGACGAGGAGCAGCGGCGGATCGTGATCGACCCGCCGCCGGGGCTGTTGGAGCTTTAGCGGATGTCGTTGTCCTGCCAGGCCGTGGTGGAATTTTCACCATGACATGGTAAAATTTTTACCATCTCTGCGCGTCACGGTTTCACCCCCCTTCGGCTACCGCCTTTGGGCCGTGCCCGTCACGGCCCTGTGGAGCTGACCATGCGCTTCAACCTCCTCACGCTGTTTCCCGAATTCTTCGAGTCCCCGCTCTCCTGTGCGCTCATGGGCAAGGCCCGCGAGCAGGGCGTTGTGGACTTCAACCTGGTCAACCCGCGCGACTTCGCCTTCAACAAGCACCGCTCCGTGGACGACCGCCCCTACGGCGGCGGTCCGGGCATGGTCATGGCCCTGGACCCGCTGGCGCGCGCCCTGCGCTCCCTGGAGGACCCCGGGCGCATCCTGCTCATGAGCCCGCGCGGGAAGCCCCTCACCCAGGCCCTGGCCCGGGAACTGGCCGCCGGACCCGCCGTGACCATCCTTTGCGGGCGCTACGAGGGCATCGACGAGCGCCTGCTGGACCTCTTCCCCGTGGAGCTCGTCTCGGCCGGGGACTTCGTGCTCTCGGGCGGCGAATCGGCCGCCATGTGCCTGGTGGAGGCCGTGGCCCGGCTCGTGCCCGGATTCATGGGCAAGGAGGAGTCCGGCGAGGAGGAGAGCTTCTCCGCCGGGCTGCTGGAATACCCCCAGTACACGCGCCCGGAGGTCTACGAGGGGCTCCCGGTTCCCGAGGTGCTGCTGGGCGGCGACCACGCCAAGGTGGCCGCCTGGCGGCGCGAGGAATCCCTGAGCCAGACCCTGGCCCGGAGGCCCGACCTCTTGGGCGAGGCCCCTCTCACGGGGCCGGACAGGCGCTTCCTGGCCCGCAGGCCGCGCACGCTCCTGGGGCGCGCACTCTACGTGGCCCTGGTGCACGGGCCGGTGCTCAACAAAAAGGGGCACACGGTCACTGTGTCCTTGACCAACCTCGATCTGCACGATATAGCCCGCATTTCCCGAACGTACGGGCTTGCAGGGTTTTTCGCGGTCACTCCCCTGGAGGACCAGCAGGCCCTGGCGCGCACGCTCCTGGGCCACTGGACCCTGGGCGCGGGCGGCCGGGCCAACCCCGACAGGGCCGAGGCGATGGGGATGGTCCGGGTGGCGGCCACTCTCGAAGAGGCCGTCTCCCAGGCGAGGGAACATGCGGGGCAGGACCCCTGGGTGCTGGCCACCAGCGCCCGGCCCGACGGCGGGGTGACCCCCGGCGCGGTGCGCGAAACGCTGCGGGAGCGCCCGGTGCTCCTGGCGCTGGGCACGGGTTCGGGGCTGGCCCCCGAGGCGCTGGCCCTCACGCACGGCCAACTGGCCCCCGTGAGGCCCTTCGGCGCCTACAACCACCTGCCGGTGCGCGCCGCCTTCGCCATCCTCGCGGACCGCATCCTGGGCGACATTTTTTGAGGCTTCCCGGCGAAGCCAGACATAAGGAGACAGGCCATGGACATCATCCGTCAGATCGAAAACGAGCACATCCGCCTGGACATGCCCCAGTTCAAGCCCGGCGACACCGTGAAGGTGCACTTCCGCATCCTCGAGGGCGAGAAGGAGCGCATCCAGGTGTTCCAGGGCGCGGTGCTGCGCCTGCGCAAGGGCACCACCAACAGCACCTTCACCGTGCGCAAGGTCTCCGACGGCGTGGGCGTGGAGCGCGTGTTCCCCATGTACTCGCCTTTCATCGAGCGCGTGGAGGTGATCACCGAGGGCAAGGTGCGCCGCTCGCGCCTGTACTACCTGCGCAAGCTGCGCGGCAAGGCCTCCCGCATCAAGTCCAAGAACGACTGGAACAACTAGTCCGTTTCCCGGCGATGCCGTTTCGGGCCGCCGACGCCAGCGCATCCCTCCGCTCCCGTGCCGTCCGGCGCGGAGCGGGGGAGGCGCGCGGGCGTCGGCGGCTTGTCGTGTTCGCCGCGCGCCTGCGGCGCGGCCTTGCGGCGCATCCGGGAGGCCCCCGTGCTGGCTGGCGTTGACGAGGCCGGGCGCGGATGCCTGGCCGGTCCCGTGGTGGCCGGGGCGGTGATCCTGCCCGCCTCCTTCGATCTGCCCGGTCTCACCGACTCCAAGAAGCTCACGCCCGCCCGGCGCGCGCGGCTCGAAGGGGCCATCAAGGCCCAGGCCGCAGCCTGGGGCCTGGGCGTGGTCTGGGCCGCCGAGATCGACCGCATCAACATCCTGCAGGCCACCTACCGGGCCATGGCCCGGGCCGTGGCGGCCCTGCGCGCCGTCCCCTCGGGCCTGGAGGTGGACGGCAACAAGACGATCCCCCCGCACCTGCTGGCCCTGCCGGGACTCTCCCAGCGGGCGGTGGTGGGGGGCGACGCCCTCGTCCCGGCCATCTCGGCCGCCTCCATCCTGGCCAAGACCTTCCGCGACCGGCTCATGGAACACCTCGACCGCAAGTACCCCGGCTACGGCCTGGCCGGTCACAAGGGCTACGGCACGGCGGACCATCTGGACGCCCTGGTCCGGCTCGGGCCTTGTCGGCTGCACCGCCTGACGTTCCGGGGCGTGCTGCCGGAGCCCAGGACCGTGCGGGCAATCCAGGGGTCGCTGTTGTGAGGGCTCCATGACCGCCGACCATCTCCTCCTGGGCCGCGAGGGCGAGGACGCGGCGGCCGCCCATCTCGCGTCGAGCGGCTACGAGGTCCTGGAGCGCAACTGGCGCACGCCGCGCGGCGAGGTGGACCTGATCTGCCGCCACGGGGACACCCTGGTGTTCGTGGAGGTGAAGACGCGGGGGCAGGGGAGCCTGGCGGCCGGAACCGACGCGGTGCACGGCCGCAAGCGCTCCCGGCTTTTGCGCGCGGCGGCCGAATACCTCTCGGCCGGTGACTTGTGGGCCAGGCCCTGCCGCTTCGACGTTGTGAGCGTGGTCCGCCACGGCGCATCCCTGCGCGTGGAGCACCTGGAGGACGCCTTCCGGGCCGAGTTCGAGCGCTCGGGCGGGCGGGGCTGGCAGCCCTGGTGATGTGTCTTTGTTTATACTATGTTAGACTTGTTACTATGGTAAGACTCCAATGGTTTTGCCAGTGGTTTATTTGTTGCGATACTCTTATAGGCTTGGAGCACTTCCGAGACGTATTCCACTATTCTCTGCGACTAGCCGTACATGACCACGCATCAGGTTTTTTGCAAACCGTTTGTAGCGGTAGCGAATTTCATTTGAGCCACCGCGCTTCGGAGTGTTGACTATTATTTTTCCATAGGTGGCCGTGCCAAGTCGTTGCAATCTTTTTGAAAGAATCTCATTGTCAGGTTGGTCCCAACCGTATTTGGCTCCAAGTAGTTTGTAGTGATCAAATAAATCGTCATATCTAACGTCAACACAGTCTAGATCTGCCATTGACCAAATTAAGTTTCTATAAACATCATCGTCACGCTGTGTTGCTGTTAGGTAGTCGTTCATTAGTTCTTCGATGCTGCCGTCGACAGCACTTTTTATGGCATCTGAGTAAATTTCGTTCGTGATTTCAGAAGAGTCGCTTATTATTGCTTCGTGGAGGAGGGCCTTTCCGATGAGGTGCGCGAAGTGTGGGTATCCACTGCCAATGATTGCAATTCGAATTAAAATGTCTCTCGGGACGCTAATGTTCAGTTCCTTCGCAGCCTCTTGAACAATGTCCATTAAGTCTTGGGCAACCAGCGGATTGAGGCATACCTCGCGGATGTACCGTGGGATTGAAGCGTGCACCCCAATTAACTCGTGTACACTGTTTGCAATGCCTACAAGCATTAGCTTTGTGTTGAATTCTTGGTCTCCATATTGTTTTACTAGGTGGGCTAAGTATTTGCGGTCTGACTCCTTGAGTTCCTCGAGTTCATCTACGATGATTACTGTCTTGTCGTCGCCTGCAAAAAGTTTGTCGATGTCTCTAAATGATCTAATGGCGTCGTCAATGTCTTCAAATGGAGCTATCCGTGGACGGTCATGCTCAAATGTCAGTCTCACGCTTGGGCGCAAGGAGAAGTTTAGTTCTGTCTTTTTTAGCTTGTCAAAATCAATCATATTTAAATTGACAGCTAAATCTAGCAGATCTTGAGATATGTATCGAAACAAGGATAGGAAGTTGGAGTCAGGAGAACAGGCCGCATAGATGTGTTCGCGGTCCGATGCTGTTGTCATCTGGGCAACAGTCCGGGCTAGGCTGGTTTTCCCAACTCCTCTGTTCCCATATATAAAGGGGATAGAGTTGTAGACGGATAGTTCGTATTTTAGCGTGTCGAATTCTTTGGTTCGTCCACGGAGGTGTTCCAAGTTTCTAATGGGCCTCTCAGGTGAAAGGTATGTGCTCAGTAGTTTTAGTTTGTTTTCAGTTGTGTTAGTATTCATGAGTCAATCCTTGTGGATTCGTCTTGTGTCGTGATGTGTTGGATTAGATTGTTCTTGTGGCTCGTTGCAGCAATTTTTCGTGAAGGTCTGGTGCTGTTGCGAACACATCTATATGTTCGACGTCCTGAGGGTGGGGCAGCCAAGAAAACCCTCGGGGGCAATGTCTAGCTGTTGTCAAGCCCGCAGATAATATACTCATCCTATGCTAAGCTTGCAGATGGCGCAATAGGCTTTGCCATGGTGCTTTGAGGCAGGGTCTAGCCTCATCTCGCGACACCCGGAAATATGTTGCCACTATGAAAACAGTCGAGTTTGTTGAACGAGACATGAGTTTGTGTCGTAGCATGCCGAAATTATTCATGTAATACAGAGGGAGCAATGCTGAAGTGAATGATTCTCAAGGTTCTATGGCTCGCACCAACTGTGCCTCTGGTAGGGGGCTGGAATTAAAACAAGAAAATAACGAGAGCGAAGTTTACAGCTTCCTGCAGACCAGTTCGCCGGAGCCGATGGGCGCCACCAGCGAATCCACGCGCGGGTCCGTGGGGACGTATTCCAGGAACTCGGCCATCTCGTGGGCGTGGCTGACGGCGTTGTCCACCACCAGCAGGCCGCCGGGCACGAGCTTGGGCACGATCACGTCGTAGCAGGCGCGCAGGATGGCGCGCTCGGCGTCCAGGAAGCAGAAGGCCAGGGGGCCGTGGCCCGCCAGCAGGGGCACGGCGTCGGCCTCCACGAGGCGCACGCGGTCTTCCGCCCCGGCGGCGGCGAAGCTCTCCCGGGCCAGGGCGGCCTTGCGGGGGCTTATCTCGTAGGTGGTGAGCCGCGTGGAGCGCAGCCCGGCGGCCTGGGCCAGCCAGAGGGCCGAGTAGCCGCCCGACGTGCCCACCTCCAGCCATTCGCCCTCGGGCGCGTTGGCCGCCAGCAGGCAGAGGAACTTGCCCGTCTCGGGGGGGATCTGGCGCAGGCGGTCGAAGCGGGGGGTGCCGTCGGTCTTGTCGGCCTCGTGCAGGGCGGCGAGCAGGGCCATGCGCTCGGTCACGGCCTCGGGAATGCTGTGGAACACCGCGACCTCCTGGATAAAACGGGGGGGATGCGGGGGCGGATGCGGCCTAGATGACCACGTTGCCGATGATGCGGCCCTTTTCGGCGTGGTCGTAGACGCCGGTCCATGCGTTCACGGAGACCGGCGGCTCGGCGGGGCGCTGGGCGAACTTCTCCACGGCGACCTGCTGCGGGTCGAAGGTGATGAGGCCGTTGGAGTTGGCCATGGAGATGGGGCCGTTGGAGCCCACGTCGTAAGCGGGATCAGCCATGATTGAGACGTATGCCCGGCGTCCCGGCCTGTCAATGGCCCGCTCGCCCTTCGGCCCCGCTTGCATTCGGCCCGGGGCCATGGGATAGCCCTTCCATGCAGGGTGAGCCGGGAACGCTGTGGGTGGTGGCCACGCCCCTGGGCAACGCGGGGGACCTGACCCAGCGCGCGCGCGACATTCTCGGGCGTGCGGGGCTGCTGCTCTGCGAGGACACCCGCCGCGCGATCCGGCTCCTGGCCGATCAGGGCATCGTCCAGCCCCCGGAGGGGCGGCGCATGCTCTCCCTCTTCGACCACAACGAGGAGGGGCGCATCCCCCAGGTGCTGGCCCACCTGGAGCAGGGCGGCGAGGCCGCGCTCGTCTCCGACGCGGGCACGCCCGTGCTCTCCGACCCCGGATACCTCCTGGTGCGCGCCTGCCTGGAGGCGGGGCTCCGCGTGCGCCCGGCCCCCGGACCCTCGGCCGTCATGGCCGCGCTGTGCGTCTCGGGCCTTGCGCCCCAACCCTTCGTCTTCCTGGGCTTCCTGCCGCGCAAGTCCGGCGACGTGCGCCAGGCTCTGGCCCGCTTCGCCCCCGCCGGGTGCACCCTGGTGTTCTTCGAGCGCAAGGACCGCCTGGCCAAGACCCTGGCCCTGGCCCTGGAGGTGCTGGGCGAGCGCGACTGCGTGGTGGCCAGGGAGCTCACGAAAACCCATGAGGAATTCCTGCGCGGCAGGCTCTCGGAGATGGCCGTCCTGGAGCGAGAACTCCTGGGCGAGATCACCGTGGTGCTGGGCCCCGCCCTGGAGCAGGCGGCGGCGGACCCCGACCTGGTGCGCCGCGTGCTGGAGGAGGAGGCCCGCGCCGGGGGCAGGCCGCGCGAGGTGGCCCGACGCGCGGCCGCCAGGCTGCCGGGACGCACGGCCAAGGAGCTCTACGCGCTCCTGGGCCAGGGAAGGGGAGGAGAGCATGGCGCCTGATCGCCTGCCAGAGGGATACTGCCTGTGGGAGCTGGAGGACAGCGCCTTTTGCGTGGGCATCATGGGCACGGGGCCGGGTTTTCTCTCCATCCTGGACATCGTTTTCAATCCGGCGGTGGCCGATTTCCTGCCGCCCATGACCCTGGCCGCCCTGGCCGAGCCCGGCCCGGAGCGCGAGAAGCTGCGCGACCCCCGCGTGGAGGGCCTGCCGGTCTACGAAACCCACCAGGAGATGCTCCAGGCGCACCCGGACATCAACCTGCTCATCGAACTGGTGGGCAAGCGCCACAAGGTGAAGTCCATCGTTGCCGGGCTGCCGGGCCACGTGAGCTTCATCGACCACACGGCCTCCTTCTTCCTGTGCGCCCTCAACAAGTTCGCGGCCATCAGCGCGCGCTGCCAGCTCAACCTGGACAACCAGCGGGTGCTCGTGCAGGCCGTGCTGGACGAGGTGCCCGAGGACATCCTGCTCCTGGACCGCCAGGGCCGCGTGGTGGACGTGAACCGCAACGTGGCCCTTCGCCGGGGCGTTCCCAAGGAGGAACTCCTGGGCAAGCCATGCTGGGACGTGCAGGCCGTGCGCGACGACATGCCCTTCTGCCATCCCGAAACCAGGGACTGCCCCTTCCACCAGGCCCTGCGCACCGGCCGCAAGGCCGAATCCCTGGAGACCAGGGTGAGCAAGGAGGGCAGGCTCCTCTATTTCCGCGAG
Organism: Fundidesulfovibrio sp.; assembly: GCF_058402725.1. Lineage (NCBI taxonomy): Bacteria > Pseudomonadati > Thermodesulfobacteriota > Desulfovibrionia > Desulfovibrionales > Desulfovibrionaceae > Fundidesulfovibrio > Fundidesulfovibrio sp. The sequence goes on from NZ_JBZVFJ010000004.1 coordinate 33,283, forward strand.
TACGCCTATCCCATCCTGGACGCCTCCCGTGGCATCTCCCACGTGCTGGTCATGCGCCGCGACATCACCTCGCGCACCGAGTCCGAGAAGCGCGCCCAGCAGACCGAGAAGGTGGGCGTGGTGGAGCGTCTCTCGGCCTACATGGCCCACGAGATCCGCAATCCGCTCTTCGCCATCGGCGGATTCACCAACTCCCTGCTCAAATCGCCCAACCTGAGCGAGCGCGAGCGCGAGAAGGTGCGCATCATCCTGGAGGAGACGGCCAAGCTGGACCGCATCCTCAAGGAGATGATAGGGTTCTCCCGGCCCGGCTCGGAACAGCCCGGGGAGGTGGACGCCGCGCACGTGGCCCGCGAGGCCGTGGAGGTGCTGCGCGCCGGCTTCCTGCCCGCCGGGGTGGAGATCGCCCTGCGCCTGGGTGAGGCCCTGCCCCGGGTGAAGGCCCACGAGGAGACGCTCCGCCGCGCCGTGATGCACCTGGTGACCAACGCCCTGGAGGCCATGGACGGACCGGGCCTCGTGGAGGTGTCGGCCGGGCTCTCGGGCGGGAACGTGGTGCTCTCCGTGCGCGACACGGGCCGGGGCATGTCGCAGGAGACGCTGGAGAGGGTGTTCAGCCCGTTCTTCACGGGCAAGGGGCTGGGCAAGGGCAAGGGCTACGGCCTGGGCCTGGCGCTCATCCGCAAGGCCGTGGAGGACTGGGGAGGCCGGGTGGAAGTGGCCAGCCGCGAAGGTGCGGGCACCACGGTGTCGCTGGTGCTGCCGCCCGCCCTGGCCCTGCCCTAGCAGCCTGTGAAAATCCTCGCTGGCTGCGTTCCAGGGAAAAAGCCAAACCCTCACGTATGAGAAATACGCTTCGGGCTTGGCTTTTTCCCTGCGCCTTGCCAGCGAGTTTTTTGAACAGGCTGCATGAATCGACTTTTTCAACGGACTGCCAGGTTCGTTCCCGGCAGCCGGCCGTGGCGCGTCAACCGTCCGCGAAGTCGCCGTTCATCCCGCCGCCGAGGCCCTTCCAGGGGCCGACCGCAGCGGGCCGGACAAGCAAACATGAGGAAGAGGGAATGGACGCGAACCTGGTGGACATGGCCAAGCTGGTGGAGCGCATGGAAGGGGACCAGGACCTCATCAACGAGGTCTTCGACATGTTCGTGGAGGAAGCCCCGGCGCGGCGCGTGAAGTTCCAGGCCGCCCTGGCGGGCCAGGACGTGCAGGCCATGGTCATGCTGGCCCATTCGCTCAAGGGCGCGAGCGGCACCCTGCACTGCGAACCCCTGCGCCAGGCCTGCTTCGAGCTGGAGCACGCCGCCCGCGCCGCCGACTCGGACCGGTTGGCGGCGCTGACGCCGCCCGTGCTGGAACTGCTGGAAAAGACCGCCGCCTGGATGGCGGCGTATCGCAGGCAGGAGGCGTGAACCCGCGCGGTTCCGTCAAAGTCCGTCAAGGGAAATTATCGTAACCGCCGCGTGCGCAGTTTTCGTAACCGGGACGCGTCACGCATTTCACATGCATGCCCGGCGCGGCTTCCCGGCCGCGTCGGGGCATGGCACAGGCCTTGCTTTCTCCCGCCCGCGCCGTCAGGCGCCTCCCCCGGCCGGGCACGCGGCCCGCTCCGGGAGATCACCAAGCGCGATCAACCGGCCAAGCGCCGGAAAAGGTGAGGGCATCATGTTCCAGTTAGAAGGCGGCAGCGCCTCCCCGGCCATCTTCGAGCGCCCCCGCGTCCACGGACGCTTCCTCTTCCTGGGCGACAGGAAGTTCTTCATCAAGGGCGTCACCTACGGCCCGTTCCCCGAGAACGAAAACGGCGAACCCCTGCCCGAACCCGAGCGCGTGGCCGAAGACTTCCGCCTCATGCGCTCCATCGGCGTGAACACCATCCGCGTCTACTACGTGCCGCCCAAGTGGTTCCTGGACGCCGCCGCAACCCACGGCATCCACGTGATGGTGGGCATCCCCTGGCCCCAGCACCTGTGCTTCCTCGACCAGTGGGAAGTGAAGGAGGCCATCAAGGACGCCATGCGCGAGGCCGCCCGCGCCTGCGCCGGGCACCCGGCCCTGCTGGCCTACCTGATCGGCAACGAGATCCCCAGCCACATCGTGCGCTGGTCCGGGGCCAAGAAGGTGGAGAAGTTCCTGGCCAAGCTGGCCTCCATCGTCCGCCGGGAAGACCCCACGGGCTTGGTGACCTACGCCAACTACCCCTCCACCGAGTACCTGAAGCTCCCCTTCCTCGATTTCCTGTGCGTCAACGTCTACCTGCACGAGGAAACGAGCTTCCGCGCCTACGTCAAGCGCCTCCAGAACGTGGCCGGCGACCTCCCGCTCGTGCTCTCCGAGTTCGGCATGGACTCCCTGCGCCACGGCGACGACGCCCAGGCCAGGTTCCTGGAGTGGCAGGTGCGCGCCGCCTTCGAGGAGGGCGTCTCGGGCACCATGGTCTTCGCCTGGACCGACGAGTGGTACACCGGCGGCCACCTCATCGAAGACTGGAAGTTCGGCATCGTCGACGCCGAGCGCCAGCCCAAGGCCGCCTTCCACGCCGTGGCCAAGGCCTACGCCAATCCCCTGCCGCCCCTGCCGCCCCACGCGCCCATGATCTCCGTGATCGTCTGCGCCTTCAACGCCGACTCCACCATGGAAGGCTGCCTGGCCAGCTTCGAGCACGTGGAATACCCCAACTTCGAAGTGATCGTGGTGGACGACGGCTCCACCGACAAGACCGGGGAAATCTCCGACCGCTACGCGGCCAAGTTCCCCTTCATCCACGTGATCCACCAGCCCAACCTGGGCCTCTCCGCCGCGCGCAACGTGGGCATGCACGCCGCCCAGGGCGAGATCATCGCCTACACCGACTCCGACTGCTACGTGGACCCCCACTGGCTCACCTACATGGCCTGGGCCTTCCGCGACCAGCGCTTCGCCGCCGTGGGCGGACCCAACCTGCCCCCGCCCGAAGACAACCGCACCGCCGCCTGCGTGGCCGTCTCCCCCGGCGCGCCCACCCATGTGCTCGTCACCGACGAGATCGCCGAGCACATCCCGGGCTGCAACATGGCCTACCGCCGCGAACACCTCCTTGCCACCGGCGGCTTCGACGTGACCTACCGCGCCGCCGGCGACGACGTGGACCTCTGCTGGAGGCTCATGGACATGGGCCACACCATCGGCTTCCACGCGGGCATGATGGTCTGGCACCACCGCCGCAACACCGTGAAGGCGTACCTGAAGCAGCAGAAGGGCTACGGCCGCGCCGAGGCCCTGCTCATGCCCAAGCACCCGCAGCGCTTCAACGTGCTGGGCAACTCCCGCTGGGCCGGGCGCATCTACGGCGACATCTCCGGGGCGCTGCTCTCCACGCGCCCGGTGATCTACCACGGCGTCTTCGGTTCCGGCCTCTTCCAGACCCTCTACGAGCCCAAGGGCAGCCTGACCGCCTACCTGCCCATGAGCTTCGAATGGATGCTGGCCGCCGTGGCCGTGCTGGCCTCCGGCTTCGCCTTCGCGCCCCTCTTCGCCCTGGGCGCGGCCATGCTGGGCGTCACCTTCGCCTTCGTGGGGCACCGCGCCGCCCAGGCCAAGCTCCCCAAGGCCCACGACACCTTCCTGGCCCGGCTGACCATCTTCCTGCTCACCCTGGCCCAGCCCTGGATCCGCGGCAAGGCCCGCTACCAGACCCTCATGGACCTGCGCCGCCAGGGTCGCAGGGGCCTCAAGAGCGGCAGCCTGGCCGTGCTGGGCCTGCCCGAGGAAGCCAACCTGCCCAAGTACACCCTCTGGACCCGCGTGAAGGACACCTGCTCCATCTTCCGCAGGGGCCTCAAGTTCCACCGTTTCTTCTGGAACGGCGCGTCCCTGGAGCGCGAGGACGTGCTCGACCACATCCTGCGCGTGCTGCGCACCCTGGGCGTGAGCCACACCGCAGGCACCGGCTACGCCCCCTCCTCCAACGCGGCGCCCTGGGACCTGCGCATCCAGCCCGGGCTCATGAGCGCCCTGATGCTGCGCGTCACCGTGGAACACCACGGCGGGGACAAGCGCTTCGTGCGCCTGGCGGGCTCCGTGGCCCCCACCGGCCTGGCCGTGGCCCTCACCGGCCTCTCCCTGGCCGCGGGCCTGGGCTGCCTGGCCCTGGGCGGGCTGATCCCGGCCGCCGCCTGCGGCGGCGTGGCCCTGACGGCCGTGCTCTGGACGGCCAAGGGCATGTCCTCCTCGGCGGCCATGGTCACCAAGCTGGCCCAGCACCTGATGACCTGCAAGCACGGCAGCTCCCTCACCGAACCCGAGGACCCCAAGAAGGCCGCCAAGGAAGCCGCCAAGGCCGCCAGGGAAGATCAGGCCATCGCCGTGAAGCCCGTGAACGCCCCGGCCGAAGCCCCGGCCGAAGAGGACGAGCCCCTGGAGGCCGGAAAGGCCGAGGCCGCCCGCGCCGCCGTGGACGCGCCCCTTCAGTAGTCGACATCACAGACGCCATCGCGTAAGACCCGGACCGGGCCGGGGGGGCAGCCCTGCCCTCCCGGCCCGCTTGCGGTCAACCATCCAACCACCCGGATACCATGGCAGTTTTCCTCAAGCTCCTCGGCTACCTGCGGCCCTATGCACTCCTCTTTGCCTTCTGTCTGGGCCTGGTGGGGGTGCAAAGCGCCCTGGAACTGCTCAAGCCCTGGCCGCTCAAGCTCTGCGTGGACCAGATCATCGCCCGCCAGCCCCTGGAGTTCTGGGGGTGGACCCTGCCCGCCAACGTGTTCTCCACCGGGACGGAGCTTGCCATCGTGGCCCTCTCCCTGGTGGCCGTGCACTTCCTCTCGGGCTTCGTCCAACTGGCCAACAACTACCTGACCATCCGCATGGGCCAGGACATGGTGCAGGACTTCCGCTGCGAACTCTTCGACCACCTGCAGCGCCAGTCCCTGCTCTTCCACCAGACCCGCCCCACCGGAGACCTGCTCTACCGGCTCATGGGCGACACCTACTCGGTGCAGACGCTGCTCATGAACGGGGTGTTCACCACGCTCACGAGCATCGTGCTCCTCATGGGCATGTTCTTCGTGCTCCTGGGCATCGACTGGGAGCTGACGCTCTACGCCATGGCCGTGGTGCCGCTCCTGATCCTGGCCATCGCCAGCGTGACCAAGAAGATCGGCAACCTGACCTACGAGACCCACATGAAGGAGTCCAAGGTCTATTCCACGGTGGAGAACATCTTCAACTCCATCTCCCTGGTGCAGGCCTTCGCCCGCGAGGACGAGGAACGCAGGCGCTTCGTGACCGAAAGCCAGCACAGCTTCGACCGCAAGCTCACGCTCTATTCGGTGCAGACGGCCTACGGCTGGCTGGTGGGGGCCATCACGGCCGCCGGAACGGCCTACGTGCTCTACGTGGGCGCGCGCCACGTGCTCGATGGCGACCTCTCCACGGGCGACCTGCTCATCTTCCTGGGCTACCTGGCCTCGCTCTACACGCCCTTGAACAACATCGCCAACACCATGGGGGCCATCAGGGGCTCGCTGGCCCAGGCCCGGCGCGTGCTCGACGTGCTCGCCGAGGACAAGGCCGTGCCCGAGGCCCCCGACGCCAAGCCCCTGGAAATCACCAAGGGCGCGGTGGAGTTCTCCGGCGTCACCTTCGGATACGACCCCGCGCGCCCGGTGCTCGGCGGCGTGAGCTTCAAGGCCCGGGGCGGGGCCACCGTGGCCGTGGTGGGCCAGACCGGCGCGGGCAAGACCTCGCTCATCAGCCTGCTCCTGCGCTTCTACGACCCCCAGAAGGGCTCCATCACCATCGACGGGCAGGACCTGCGCAACGTCACGCTGAAGAGCGTGCGCCAGCAGGTGGCCATCGTGCTCCAGGACACGCACCTCTTCCCCATGAGCGTGCACGACAACATCGCCTACGGCAAACGCACCGCCACCCGCGAGGAAGTTGTGGCCGCAGCCACACTGGCCAACGCCCACGAGTTCATCGAGGCCATGCCCCAGGGCTACGACTCGGTGCTCGACGAGCGCGGCTCCAACCTCTCGGGCGGACAGCGCCAGCGCCTCTCCATCGCCCGGGCGCTCCTGAAGGACGCGCCCCTGCTCATCCTGGACGAGCCCACCTCGGCCCTGGACGCGGGCACCGAGGCCCTGATCATGGAAGGCCTCGACCGGCTCATGGAGAACCGCACCACCTTCGTGATCGCCCACCGCATGTCCATGATGCGCCGGGCCGACCTGATCCTGGTGATCAAGGACAAGACCGTGAGCGAGATGGGCACGTTCCAGGAGCTTCTGGACAAGGGAGGCGAGTTCGCCCGTCTCCACGCCCTCCAGTTCGCGCCCCTCAAGGAGCGCCGCCCCCGCGACGCCCAGGGGCAGGAGATCGTGGCCGAGGCACCGTAAGGAGGCGTCCATGCCAAGCCGCTTCACCAGACTTCCGGCGCTGTTTGCGGCCCTTCTGCTGGCCGCCCTCTGCACGGGCTGCTTCGGCGCCTCGGGTCTCTACACCATGCGCCTGGACGCCTACGCAGAGCACGTGCCCTACGGCAAACGCTTCGTGGTGCGCCCCGGGTTCATGGACATCGCGCCCGACGACAAGACTTTCCTGGCCTGCGCGGACATGCTCGCCAAGGCCCTGGAGCCCAAGGGCTACACCCGGGCGGCCTCCCTGGAGGAGGCCGACCTGGTGGTCTACCTGGCCTGGAACGTCACCGAGAACCGCCACATCCCGGCCGAATCCATGCCCCAGGGCTTCGCGGGCCACAATGCCCGCCTGCTGGCCTTCCTGGACTACACCCGGGAACTCTCCGTGGAGGCCGTGGACATGGCCCGCTTCAAGGCCAACCTCCCCAGGAACGTTGTCTGGCGCATGCACGTGATCTCCACCGGGCCCACCTCCGGCATGGAGAAGTCCATGCCCTACTTCGCGGCGGCCATCGCCGAATACGCGGGCAAGAGCGGCGACGTGTCCGTGGAAGTTGATTCCGACTTCACCATCCGGCCCGTGAAACCGGCCCCCAAACCTTCAAAAGGCCCGAGGCCATGAACAAACGCACCATCATCGTCTCCGGACTGGCCTGCACCTACCCCCTGGGTGGCGTGGCCTGGGACTACATCCAGTACCTGCACGGCTTCCACAAGCTGGGGCACGACGTCTACTACCTGGAGGACACCGGCGGCTGGGCCTACGACCCCTTCAACGTCACCTTCACGGAAGACTATTCCTACCACATCAAGTACCTCACGGACTACCTCGCGGCCCTGGACCCGGACCTGGCCAGGCGCTTCTGCGTGCGCGACCCGGCCGACAACTTCCACGGCCTCTCGCGCGAACAGCTCACGGACGTGGTGCAGCGCGCCGACGTGGTGTTCAACATCTCCACCACCCTCTGGCTGCGCGAGGAGTACCAGGGCATCCCCGTGAAGGTGCTCATCGACTCCGACCCCATGTACACCCAGGCGGGCATCCCCGATTATCTGGCGGGCACGGCCTCCGAGAAGGACGTGAAGAACATCGAGCACATGAAGCTGCACGACCGCTTCTTCAGCTTCGCCGAGAACTTCGGCAAGCCCGGCTGCCTGATCCCCCGGGGCGTCTTCGACTGGCGGCCCACCCGGCAGCCCATGGTCCTGGAGTGCTGGGACACCCCCCGCAAGCCCGCCTCCGAAGCCTTCACCACGGTGCTCTCCTGGCAGCCCAAGGAGTCCGGCCCGGTGATCGGCGGCGTGCAGTACGGCGGCAAGAACATGGAGTTCCTGCGTTTCATCGACCTGCCCCAAAAGACCTCCGCCACCCTGGAGCTGGCCCTGGGCCAGGGCAGGCCCCCGCGCGAGATGCTGGAGGAGAAGGGCTGGAAACTCGAAGACGGCTTCGCCAAGTCCACCACGCCCTGGCTCTACCGCGACTACATCCAGGACAGTTTCGCGGAGTTCTCCATGGCCAAGAACGCCTACGTGGCCTCGCGCTCCGGGTGGTTCTCCTGCCGCAGCACCTGCTACCTGGCGGCCGGCCGGCCCTGCGTGGTGCAGGACACGGGCTTCTCCGACTTCATGCCCACGGGCGAGGGCGTGCTGGCCTTCTCCACGGAGGACGAAGCTTTGGCTGGTATCGAAGCCGTGCGCGCCGACTGGGACAGGCATTCCCGGGCCGCGAAGAAGTTCGCGAAAGAGTGGTTCGATTCCGACGCGGTGCTCTCGAAGCTGCTCAGGGAAGCGATGGAGTAGGGCGGAGGGTCCCGCGCGGAGGCCGTGCGGACCGGCGCTGACCGGCGGTCCTGTCCCGTGTCGGCCTTGCCGCACCGGGCGAGACCAGAGAGGTCAGGCCCGGTGCGCGCAGGACCGGAGAAATCCGGTCCCCGCCGGTCCGGTTCATGCCGGTCCGTGCGGGTCCGTGCGGTCGGAGGATCGGCTCCCGCAGGGCAGGCCCCGGCCCCGTCTCCCGGCAACGGCGTCGCGCCCGCAGGCCACCGTGGAACAAGCAACAGATCACAGGACGCAGACGTGAGCCTTTCGCATCGCATGACGAGTCCCTGTCCGGGACGCCCCCACGCCGCACGGCGTTTCCTCGCCCTGGCCGCTCTCCTTCTGGCGGTCTTCCTGCTCGCGCCTGCCGTGTGCCTCGCGCGCGGCTGGTCCGTCGAAACCGGCGACGGCGCGCGCTGGCTCGTAACGCCCCAGGGCGAGCGCTTCTTCTCGCTGGGCGTGAACACCACCAACGGCGGCTCCAGGTTCGACCTGGAGAAGGGCGACCACGCCTACCACTTCACGCGCTTCTACCCCGACCTCGCCACCTGGGGGGCCAAGGCCCAGGAGCGCCTGACGGCCTGGGGCTTCAACACCGCCGGGGGCTGGTCCGAGCCGTCGGCGGTCATGAGTCTGCCGCTCATCCCCGAGATCGACCTGGGCCGCAACGCCAAGCTCCACTGGTACGACATCTTCGCCCCCTCCATGCAGGACGACGCCGACGCCATGGCCCGCGAGATCATGGGCTGGACACGCAACAACCCGCGCGTGCTGGGCGTGTTCACCGACAACGAAGTGGGCTGGTGGAACGCGCCGCTCTTCTCCTGGCACCTGGAGCGGCCCTGGGCCATCCACTCCAAGCGCGTGCTCTGGCGCATGCTCTTCGAGCGCTACGAGGGCAAGTGGGAGAAACTCCTGGCGGATTTCGTCCCGGCCACCGAGGGGCTCGATTCCTTCGAGAAGCTCAAGGAGGGCGGGGCCGCGCTCAAGCTGCGTCCCGGCGGCCGGGGCATCCAGGCCGTGGGGCAGTTCACGCGGCGCATCGCCGGACGCTACTACGAGCTGGTCTTCCGGGCCATGCGCAAGGCCGCGCCGGAGCTGCTGGTGGTGGGCGACCGCCTGCCCCTCTACTACGACCAGAACGCCGTCCTGGCCCAGAAGGGCTTCGTGGACGTGCTCTCCAGCAACTACAACGTGGACTGCGAGGACGGCTGGGTGGCCCCGTACTACTTCGAGGGCCTGCGCGAGCTCTCGCCCGCGCCCGTGCTCATCTCGGAGTTCTTCTTCGCCGCCGACGAGAACCGCAGCGGCAACACCAACAACGGCCACCTGATGCACGTGGCCACCCAGGCCGAGCGCGCCCGGGGCGCTGCCGCCGCCGTGCGCAACTTCGCGGCCTTCCCCAACGTGGCGGGCGTGCACTGGTTCCAGTACAACGACGAGCCCACCGGCGGGCGCGGCGACGGGGAGGACTTCAACATGGGCCTCGTGGACATCCACGACAAGCCCTACGAACTGCTCACCCAGGCCCTCACGCAGGCCAACGCCCAGGCCCCGGCCATCCACGCCGCCAGCCGCTGGACCCCGGCCCCGGCCGAGGGCGTGGCCCCCGTGCTTCTGCGCGCCGCGCCCGGGCATTCGGCCACGGACGGCGCGCTCCTGGACTGGAAGGACAAGGCCGGGACGCGTCTGGTTGGCTTCAAGGCCCCAAAGCCCTACGCGCCCTTCGGCGACGTGCACGTGGCCTGGTCGCCTGAAGGGCTTTCGTTCTTCACCATCGCGGGCAACTACGTGGACCTCTCGCTCATGGACGCCGAGAACTTCCCCCTCTCCGAGACCTTCCAGCTGCGCTTCACCGTGGACGCAGGGGCCGGGCCGCGCACCTTCGGCGTACACCTGGCCCCCAGGCCCCATTCGGTGTGGCCCGGACGCTACGAGCTGGTCCCGCAGCTGTGGCGCTACGAGAACGGCAAGCCTGCGGAGCGCGTGGAGGCCCCGGACCTGGTGAAGGCCCTGGACAAGCCCCTGCCCCACATCCAGGTGGAGGGCTTCCTCCCGGCCGGGCTGCTGGGCGTGCAGTCCCTCAGGCCCGGGCAGGAGATCCGCCTTGGCGTGGAGGCCGAGAACTTCTATCGTGAACTGACCATGGCCTGGGCAGGACGGACCGTCGTCCTGGGACAGGCCCTGGACAACGCCGGAGAAAAGCAATGAGCGCGAACATCCTGGTGACGGGCGGGGCGGGCTACATCGGCTCGCACACCTGCAAGGCCCTCAAGGCGGCGGGATACAACCCCGTCACCTTCGACAGCATGGTCTACGGCCACGAGTGGGCCGTGAAGTGGGGGCCGCTGATCAAGGGCGACATCCTGGACGGCGAAAAGCTGGACGCCGTGTTCCGCCAGTACGAGCCCCAGGCCGTGCTGCACTTCGCGGCCTTCGCCTACGTGGGCGAGTCCGTGTCCGATCCGGAGAAGTACTACCGCAACAACGTGGTGGGCACGCTGTCGCTTCTGTCGGCCATGCGCCGGGCCAGCTGCCGCAACATCGTGTTCTCCAGCACCTGCGCCACCTACGGCGTGCCCCAGGAGCTGCCCCTGCGCGAGGACCATCCCCAGAAGCCCATCAACCCCTACGGCTGGACCAAGCTCATGATGGAGCAGACCCTGGCCGACTTCGACCACGCCTACGGCATCCGCCACGCCAGCCTGCGCTACTTCAACGCCGCCGGGGCCGACCCCGACGGGGAGATCGGCGAGGACCACGACCCCGAGACCCACCTGATCCCCCTGGTGGTCTACGCCACCCAGGGCAGGCGCGGCCACGTGGAGATCTACGGCACGGACTACGACACCCGCGACGGCACCTGCGTGCGCGACTACATCCACGTCACCGACCTGGCCGACGCGCACATCCTGGCCCTGCGCCGCATCCAGGACAAGGACCAGAGCCTCACCGTGAACCTTGGCACCGGCAACGGCCAGACCGTGCGCGAGGTGATCAGGGCCGTGGAGAAGGTCTCGGGCAAGACCACGCCGGTGAAAGAGGGCGGACGCCGCCCCGGCGACCCGCCGGGCCTCTACGCCCGCGCCGACAAGGCCTACGAACTGCTGGGCTGGAAGCCTCAATTCGGCGACGTGGAGACCATCGTCGGAACCGCCTGGAAGTGGCACGAGAAGCAGGGGTAGGGCGGTTTGTTGGAGTACTCAGTGATGTGATACGGAGGGAAGAGCAGGCAAGATGAGGGGCACATGAGTGCCCCTCGTCTTGAATGACATATGAAACACGGGGTATGGACTTGTGGCGTATTCCTGGAGGCCAAAGACAGAAGTTCATTACATGGTGGTTGTATCTTGTCTGGAAGGGCATACATGGCTAGCGTGAAAGTCGTTATCGCTATGAATGCTGTGGTGCATGTTGAGGCGATGAGTGGCCTTGTATATTCCAAGGGTTTTCCACTCGTCATATTCAGATGTTTGGAGACGCCATCTGCTGTGTGCATTTGAACCCATGATGCTATAAGAAACAGAAATAGTTCGGTTTTTAATAAGTAATGTGTGTTTTCGAAATATTGCTGTGTGTAGAATGGCATGGTAGCCATAAACGCTGCAAGTGTTGTTACTTGAAATATAATGCCATTTCGGATACTTGGAAGTTTTTTCTTAAGTTTTGATTTTTTGAAGCTGCTTGATATGGTGACATACTCGACTTCCTTGTATGTGAAAAATATAGCCCAAAGCGCAGATGCAATTGTAGTATAATACAGTACGGTTGGTGCGCAGAATCGTAGGATGCTTGTCTTGCCGATGTCCTCCAGTTTGGCCGGCGAGAATGCTTGGCACGACAACTGAAAGTTGATCATTATTGACCATACGGCGATAAAGATCACTGGTGCTAGTATCGAGCCAAAGCTGCCACACAGTGCGATCGTCAGTTGGGAAAAAACGAGTTTGCTTCCATGACCTTTGGATTTGAGTCGCCACGTCCAAATCGCGTTGTAAGCGGCGATGATTGATGCAAGGAGAATGAATGAGAGAAGTGCCCCTACGTATGGGATAATTATACGAACAATTCGTCCTGATATGTGGCTGACTGCGTCGTTCGATGCTAGGACAAGGGCACCTAATAGGAATGAATTTGATGCAACACACCACGTCATCCGGTGGTTGATAAGATCGTCTTCCTTCTCGATGCGCTTTCTTGCGTCTTCAGGTTTGAGTGAGTCTTCGTGGTCATCCGTCTGGTGAGTCTTAAATGTGGTGCTACTGTTAGGTCCAGGATAAATATTGATGTGGATGTTGTGTTCTCTTTTCATGGTAGTGTAAAGTCGGTTCCGTTAGTTGTTTAAGCTGTTATGGCCAACAGCGCTTCTGGCGCGGAAGTGCGCATTGCTACGATATTGTAGCGGCAATGCGAGCTGACAATACGGTCTGAGCAGGTTGCCTGGAAACGCACATGGGCATATGTTAGCTACCATACGGCATGGGGAGATGTTATGCAATATATCTTGAGCTATACTATATTGTGTAGTGTACGATAGGTTTGTGTCCTCGTTTTCTCAATGCATGCGGCTCTTGGGGTGATCGCGCGTCCCCTCCCCCTTCCGGAAATCCCCCTTTGACGAAGCTGCGCTCTCTGCTAGAAAGTACTCGTCTCTTAGCCCTGTCCAACCGCCGTCGACGGAGGCCCCCATGAAGGACGACAAGCTCGCCGCGCGCGGCGTGGACCTCTCCAGCATCCGCAACAAGAACGAGGGGAGGGTGGCCAGAATCCTGGAGGAAATCCTGGGCGAGGAGGCCGAGCCCCTCGACTCCCTGGACATCCAGGACATCTACGCCCTGGCCCTGAACCTCCTGCCCGCGCGCTACCGCCAGCAGGGCTCCATCGTGCTCTCGGAGCCGGTCAAGGACGCGCACATCGAGTCGGCCATCCGACGGGCCATGCGCTCCGTGAAGGAGCGTCCCGGGCACTAAGCGCCGGACGTCGACCCGGCCCGCCCGGGTCCGTGAGGACTTCCGACGCCTGGAGAGTGGCAGGTTCCGCGAGGCCCTGATCAGACCTGTTGAAGCCCCGCCAAGTCCTGTCCGGCCTGGCCCGGTTTGCCCCGACCCGCTCGGACGGACGAGGCGACCTGGTCCGGCCCTGGTCCGGCCCTGGCCCGGCAAGTCCCGCGCGGCCCGACCCGGCCCGACCCGGCCCGGCCCGGTCCAGGCAAGGCCCGGCCAAGCCCGGCATGACCCGTCAAGTCCTGCCTTAGCCCGGTCAAGCCCGCCCAGGTCCGGCGAGGCCCGGCGAAGGCCCGCCGGGTTCCGCCCGTTCCGCTGGGGTCCGGCCTGCCCGGCGTGATCCAGCCGACGTCACCCAGGCTCTAAGCGGGGGACGCGAAATCCTTCCCGCAGCTCCCGAAGCCCCCCTCCGAACGCTCCAGGGCGGCGCGCAGGCCGCCGCGACGGGCCGGAGCAGCGCGTTCGGGGCGGAAAGGGCGTCCATCGATCGGCTTCACCCGGTCCAAACGTCGGTCCGGCCCCGCCTGCCGAGTTGCTTGCCACGAAAATAACGCTTTCAATTCAGACTGATTCTGGTAGAGAAAGAGCCGAAGCTCCCACTTATCGTTCAGGAGGGTCCCAATGGCTCAGGAAGCGTCCGTCGCCCCCAAGGAGCGCGTGAACATCGTCTACAAGCCCGCCACGGGCGACGCCAAGGAAGAGGTCGAACTTCCGCTCAAGCTCCTCGTGCTCGGCGATTTCACCAATCGCCCCGACGACCGCACCGTGGAGAACCGCGACCCCATCAGCGTCGACAAGGACAACTTCGACGACGTGCTCAAGGCCCAGAACATCGAACTGAACATCTCCGTGCCCAACAAGGTCTCGGGGAAGGACGGCGACGAGATGGGCGTGAAGCTCAAATTCGACAAGCTCAAAGACTTCGAACCCGACGCCATCGTGGCCAAGGTGCCGGAGCTGCAAAAACTCATGGAGCTGCGCGAGGCCCTGAAGGCCCTCAAAGGCCCCCTCTCCAACGTGCCCGAGTTCCGCAAGAAGGTGCAGGAGATGGTGCAGGACCCAGCCCTGCGCGACAGGCTGCTCAAGGAACTGGGATTCAACGCCTAGGCGCGGGGACCACTCCGCCGTTTTGCATGCCGGACGTCCGGCAAGGCCTTTCAAGGAGGACCACAGATGGCTGACGAAGCGACCCAGGCCCAGGAAGCGCCGGCCCAGGCTCAGGCGGCCGCGGCCGATTCCTCGCTCTTGGACGATATCGTCGAGGCGACCAAGCTCAAACCCTCGGACGACGCCTTTTCCACCACCAAGCAGGGCCTCCAGGCCTTCCTGGAGGAGCTGGTCAAGCCCGAGCGCTCCGGCGCGCGCGTCTCCGGCGCGCTCGTGGACGACATGATCTCCCAGCTCGACCAGAAGCTCTCCAGCCAGGTCAACGAGATCATGCACAACCAGGACTTCCGCAAGCTCGAAAGCTCCTGGCGCTCCCTCAAATACCTGGTGATGCACACCGACTTCCGCGAGAACGTCCGGCTGCAGTTCATCAACGCCACCAAGGAGGACCTGCTCTCGGACTTCGAGGACGCCCCCGAGGTGGTCAAGTCCGGCCTCTACAAGCAGGTCTACACGGCCGAGTACGGCCAGTTCGGCGGCCAGCCCTTCGGGGCCATGATCGCCAACTACGAGTTCGGCGCGGGACCGCAGGACGTGAAGCTCCTGCAATACTGCGCCTCCGTGGCCTCCATGGCCCACGCGCCCTTCATCGCCGCCGCCGGGCCGCAGATGTTCGGCATCGAGAAGTGGGAGGACCTGCCCAACCTCAAGGACCTCCAGTCCATCTTCGAGATGCCCCAGTACACCAAGTGGAACTCCCTGCGCGAATCGGAAGACGCCCGCTACCTGGGGCTCACGCTGCCGCGCTTCCTGCTGCGCCTGCCCTTCGGGCCGGACACCGCGCCGACCAAGTCGTTCAACTTCAAGGAAGACACCTCCGGCGGCGATGACGACTTCTGCTGGGGCAACGCGGCCTTCGCCTTCGCCTCGCGCCTCACCGACTCCTTCGCCAAGTACCGCTGGTGCGCCAACATCATCGGCCCCCAGGGCGGCGGCGCGGTGGAAGACCTGCCACTTTACCAGTACGAGGCCATGGGCGAGATCCAGACCAAGATCCCCACCCAGGTGCTCATCAGCGAACGCCGGGAGTTCGAGCTGGCCGAGCAGGGCTTCATCGCCCTCACCATGCGCAAGAACTCCGACAACGCGGCCTTCTTCTCCGCCAACTCCGTGCAGAAGCCCAAGTATTTCGGCATCTCCAAGGAAGGCAAGGAGGCCGAACTCAACTACAAGCTCTCCACCCAGCTGCCCTACATGTTCATCATGAACCGCCTGGCACACTACATCAAGGTGATCCAGCGCGAAAACATCGGCACCTGGAAGGAACGCTCCGACCTGGAAGACGAACTGAACAAGTGGATCAGCCAGTACGTGACGGAAATGGACAACCCGGCCCCCAGCGTGCGTTCCCGCAGGCCGCTGCGCATGGCCAAGATCGAAGTGCACGACGTGGAAGGCGATCCCGGCTTCTACTCCGTCACACTGCTGGCAAGGCCGCACTTCAAGTACATGGGCGCTTCGTTCACCCTGTCCTTGGTCGGCAAGCTCGATAAGAAATAAACCTGCATCAACACGGAGGTCTCGACATGGCTCTTACCGGTTACATGAAGGTCACGGGCAAGACTCAGGGACAGATCAAGGGCGACTGCGACCAGTCCGACTCCAAGAAGAAGGACACCATGCTGGTCTACCAGACCAACCACAACGTGGAAATCCCCAAGGACACCCACACCGGTCTGCCCACCGGCCAGCGCATCCACCATCCCTTCACCGTGACCGTGCACAAGAACCCCGGCTCGCCCAAGATGGCCCAGGCCTGCTGCAAGGGCGAACAGTGCACCGTGGAAATCAACTACTTCCGCATCAAGCCCGACGGAAAGGAAGAGAACTACTACACCGTGAAGATGGAAGACGCCATCATCGTCACCATGCGGGAATACACCCCCATGACCTTCCTGCCCGACAACAAGCCCTTCCACGACATGGAAGAATTCAGCTTCACCTATTCCAAGATCACCTGGACCTACAACGACGGCAACATCGAATACACCGACGACTGGAAGGGCGCGTAGGCGCGGCGCTGCGAGGGCATCCCCCCGTGCGGGCGCCCCGTAGCCAGGGCAGGGCGGCCTCGCCGCCCGCCAGCGACCCCCAAGGACCCCTGCTGCGGGGTCCGACAACATGCAGGGCGCGCAAGCGCTTCCCGGACCGGCGGCCCAGGCGGGCCGCCGGAGCCGGACCGTCCCACCGGGAGGCCCCATGAACGACGACGCTGCCGATCTGGCCCCGCTGAAAGACCCCCTCCAGGATCCCCTCAAGGACCCCATCGTCAACCCCCTCGTGGACCCCATCACCGGGCTCCCCGAGGAATAGAAGCTCACCCGGGAGCGGGGGCGCCACACAGCCCCACCCCCCCCCACACCCCACACGAGGTGTCCCATGGCCGAGAGCGCATCTTTCTTCAACGACGTGGAGCCAAACGACAGCCTCTACCAGCTGCCGCAAGACCCCCTGCGCGATCCCGTCTACGCGCCCCCTGGCCCGGACCTCCCGGACGCCTGCGCGCCCGGAGCGGAGGCGCAGCCCGGGCAGGACGCGGCCCAGGCCCCCAAAGGCTGAACCGATCCCAACGCACGCGCTCCGCGCCCCCGGCAAGAGCCGGGCCGACCGCGCACGCGCGTTGTTTTCCGGGCGGCCCAAGCCCCCGCGCGTCTCCGAACGTCACCCGGCATCTCCCGTCCGGCCTTGACCTCGCGCCCCCGATCGGGCCAAGGTCGCCCCATGCGAGGCGACGACATCCAGGAAGAGAACGCGCGCAAGCGCGGCGCGGTGCACCACGAGACCCCGCCCCCGCGCTCCGACGAGGCCCGGCCCGACCTGGTCACCCCGCCCGCCGGGCGCGACGTGGCCGTCATGTTCTGGGAGTCCATCGGCATGAAGCCGGGGGACGACTGGCGCGTGCGCGCTTCCGGCAACCCGGGGGGAGACCCGGACCCTGACGATCCCTCCTGAACGGGCCCCGCGTTGACGCGATGCCGCGCTTGCTCTAACTCCTGGGCGAAGAAGGACTCTCCATGTACCAGCAGCGCCTCCTCGAACGCATCCGGGAGATGGAAAAGCACCCGGAGCTGCGCGGCAACCCCGACCCCGAGGTGGTGGTGGCCTCGGTGATGCGCCACCTGCGCATGATCCTCAACACCAAGCAGGGCACAGCGCCCATCGACGACGACTTCGGCGTGCCCGACTTCACCAACCTGGGCTCCACCTTCGGCCAGGACACCATCCCCGACATCCAGCGCTCCATCGCCGACGTGGTGCGCAAGTACGAGCCGCGCCTGAAAAACGTCAACGTCACCTACATCCCCCAGAGCGACGACGTGCTCCAGGTGGCCTTCAAGCTCGAAGCCACCATCCAGACCGAATCCCGCGAGGTGCCCGTGGTCTTCGAAACCGTCATCGACCCCGACGGCAAGGTAAGCGTGAAGGAATAGCCCGTGATCAACCGCTACTACCAGCGCGAACTGGCCAACCTGCGCACCCTGGCCGTCGAGTTCTCCAAGAAGCACCCCGCCCTGGCCCCCATGCTCTCCGGCCCCTCCCAGGACCCGGACGTGGAACGCCTCCTGGAGGGCTCCGCCTTCCTCTCGGGCCTGCTGGCCCAGAAGCTCGACGACGAGTTTCCCGAGATCATCCACGGGCTCATGCGTCTCGTCTTCCCGCACTACCTGAGCCCCGTGCCCTCCATGACCATCCTCAAGTACACGCCCAAGCGCTCGCTCATGGAGCCCCTGACCGTGCAGGCCGGGTCCCACGCCGCGTCCATCCCCGTGGAGGGCACCAGCTGCACCTTCACCACCTGCTACGACGTGGACCTCTACCCCCTGGTCATCACCGACACGGCCCTGGTCACCTCTGCCGGACGCTCCTCCGCCCTGCGCGTCTCCCTGGAGATGAGCGGCATGCAGCTCTCCAAGTGGCAGCCGCCCGCGCTGCGCTTCCACCTGGCCGGAGACTACGGCCACGCGGCCGACCGTTTCCTGCTGCTCATGCGCCGCACCGCGCGCATCGTGGTGCGCGCCAAGGAGGGCGGCGGCCAGGTGGTGCTTGGGCGCAGGAATCTGGTCCCCGTGGGCTTCGGCGAGAACGAGGCGGCCATCCCCTATCCGCGCCAGTCCTACCCGGGCTACCGCATCCTGCAGGAATACTTCACCCTGCCAGAGAAGTTCCTCTTTTTCGACGTGACGGGCCTCGACGCCTGGCAGGACCGCGGCACCGGGCAGACCTTCGAGATCGTCTTCGAGTTCGACAAGCCCGTGACCGATCCCCCGGCCTTCGCCAAGGACAGCCTGGCCCTCTTCGCCACCCCCGCCATCAACCTCTTCCCCCACGAGGCCGACCCCGTGCTCCTGGACCACCGCATGCCCGAATACCGGGTGATCCCGGCGGGCGAGTCCTCGGGGCACTACCAGGTCTACTCCGTGGACAAGGTGATCGGCTTCATGCAGGGCTCCGTGGGCCAGCGCGAGTACTACCCCTTCGAGATGTTCAACCCCATGAGCGAGGCCCGCCCCGTCTACTCGCTCAACCACCGCCAGAGCGCGCTGACCGAGCGCACCGACCTCTTCCTTTCCGTGGCCTACCCCAAGGGCGCGGGCGACCCGCAGACCGAGACCCTCTCGCTCTCCATCCGCTGCACCAACGCCACGCTGCCCGAGAACCTCCAGATCGGCGACATCTCCAAACCCACCGAGACCTCGCCCGTGCTGGCGGACTTCTCCAACCTGCGCCCGCCCACGGCCACGCGCCAGCCCCCCATCGGCAAGGAAAGCCTCTGGCGGCTCCTTTCGCACCTCTACCTCAACTACCTGCCCATGGCCGACACCGAGAACCTCAAGGCCCTGGTCAAGCTCTACATCTTTCCGGAAACCAAGGACCGCGCCGGGGTGCTCGCGGGCATCAAGCGCGCCGAGGCAGTCAACGATCTCAAAGTGGAAACCACCAACCGCCTCGTGGGCGGCATCATGATGCGCGGGCAGCTCATCGAGATGCGACTCGACCCCACGGGCTTCGCCAGCATGGGCGACATGTACCTCTTCGGTTCCGTGCTGGATTGCTTCCTGGCTGGATACGCGGCCGTGAACTGCTTCACGCGCCTGGCCGTGGAGGACGTCTTCAAGAAGGAGCGCTACGAATGGCCGGCCCGGATCGGGGAACGCTACCTGCTGTGATCGAAACCCTGGAGGCCAAGCCCCAGGTTTTCTCCTACTTCCAGGCCGTCAGGCTCCTCAAGCTCTGGGCGGGCAAAACCTCCCGGGACGACGCCGAGGAGTTCTACGACGCCGCCCTGCGCGTGCGCCCCTACCTCTCGCTCTCGTTCCCCGCCACGGACATGACCGACGTGGTCATCTCGCCCCCGGAGGAGGAGGGCGGAGAGCCGCGCGTGGAAATCACCGCAACCTTCCTGGGGCTCTACGGCACGGGCTCGCCCCTGCCCACCTTCTACACCGAGGAGCTGCTCGAAGAACGCTCCGACGACAAGAGCGTCTCCAGGGATTTCCTCGATATCCTGGGCGACCGCTCCTACGTCCACTTCTACAGGGTCTGGTCCAAGTACCGGCTCATGGTGAAGACCCTCGAGGAGGCGGACCCGGACTACCTGGACCGCCTCTACTGCCTGCTGGGCCTGGGCCACGAGGAGCTGCGCTCCCGGCTGTCGCGCCCATCGGCGGCTTTGCGCTACATCGGGCTCTTCACGCAGTATCCGCGTTCGGCCCTGGGGCTGCGCACCATGCTGGCCGACGCCGTGGAGGGTTCGCGCGTCAGCGTGGAGCAGTGCGTGCACCGCTGGGTGCCCATTCCCGAGGACCAGCGCAACGTGGTGGGCCTGGCCAACTGCGCCCTGGGCGAAGACTGCTGGGTGGGACACCTGGTGGAAGACCGCATGGGCAAGGTGGTGGTGGAATTCGCCGACCTGGAGGCCGACCGCTTCCACGAGCTGCTGCCCGGCAGGGAGCTCAACTACCATGTGGAAAGCCTCATCGGCATGTACCTGGTGGAGCCCGTGGAGCACGACCTGCGCCTGAAGCTCAGGCCGGGCGAGGTGCGCCGCGCCCAGCTGGGGGGCTCCCTGTGGTCGCGCCTGGGCTACGACACCTGGCTTTTGAACGACGGCTACGACGGCGCGGCCGAAGCCACCTTCCAGGGGGCCAGCGGCGTGCCGGCGTAGGGGGCGCGGGGGGGGGCTTCAGGCCATCTCGCCCAGAAGATTGCCGAAGGCCTCCAAAAGGTCCGTCCGGGTGATGATGCCCACGAGGCGTTCGCCCTCCACCACGGGCAGGCGGCGCACGCCCTCGCGGGCCATGAGCCCGGCGGCGTCGGCTGCGGGCAGCTCCGGGGACACGCTCAGGGCGGGCGCGGTCATGATGCGGCTCACGGGTCCGCCGGGCAGGGAGGCGGGCACGGCCGCGCCGCCGGAGAGCACCCGCGCGGCCAGGGCAACGGGGGGCGCGTCTTTGGGCAGGCCCAGGGCGCAAAGAAAATCCTTCACAGAGACCACTCCCACCAGCCGCGCCCCCTGGCAGACCGGCGCTCCCGAAATACCCGCCCGGGCCAGCAGTGCGGCTGCGCGGTCCAGCGGGGTGTCGGGGGCGAGCACGGTCACTTCGCGGGACATGAGGTCCCGCACAAGCACGGCGGCGCGCAGCCGGGCCAGGCTGCGGACCTGGGCGGCCTTGAAGAGCGCCTTGGCGTCCGCTGGGGAGATGGACGCCGAGGGGGCCATGGAGCGCAGGGCTTCCCGGACGTCTTCCTCGCTGGGTTCGAGCAGGTCGCGATCGGGCATGGATCAACTCCGTTTGGCGGGGGAGGGCAGGGTGGGCTTCGAGTGGCGTCGCGCCCGGGATTCTTCGCCGTGGGCGGTCTTGAAGAAACTGATGGCGGAGAGCAGCTGTTCGGCCTGGCTGGAGAGCTCCCCGGACGTGGAGGCCATCTGTTCCGAGGCCGAGGCGTTCTGCTGGATCACCTGGTCGAGCTGCTGCACGGCCTTGTTGATCTGGCCTGCCCCGGCGTTCTGCTCGCGGGAGGCCGCGGCGATCTCCTGGATCAGTTCGGCGGTCTTCCTGATGTCGGGCACGATGGCCGCGAGCATCTCCCCGGCCTGACGGGCCAGGGTCACGGAGTCGCTGGAGAGCACGGAGATCTCCGAGGCGGCCTGGCCGGAGCGCTCGGCCAGCTTGCGCACCTCGGCCGCCACCACGGCGAAGCCCTTGCCGTGCTCGCCCGCGCGGGCGGCCTCGATGGCGGCGTTGAGCGCCAGGAGGTTGGTCTGTCGGGCGATCTCCTCGATGATGGTGATCTTCCCGGCGATGGCCTGCATGGCGGCCACGGTCTGGGCCACGGCCTGGCCTCCCGTCTCGGCTTCCCGGGCCGCCTTGAGGGCCATGGCCTCGGTCTGCGCGGCGTTCTCGGCGTTGTGCTGGATGTTGGCGGCCATCTGTTCCATGGAGGAGGAGACCTCTTCCACGCTGGCCGCCTGTTCGGAAGCTCCCTGGGAAAGCGACTCCGAGGTGGCCGAAAGCTGCTGCGAGCCCGAGGCCACGTTGTTCGCGCTCTCGATCACCTCGCCGATCACCTCTGAGAGGCGTCCGGTCATGTCGCGCAGGGCGTCTGCCAGTTGTCCGATTTCGTCCTGCTGGCGCACGTCGAGCCGGCTGGCCAGGTCGCCCCGGGCCATGCGCCGGGCGTAGGCCACGCCCTGGGCCACGGGGACCGTGACGCCCCGCGAGAGCGTGACGCCCAGGGCCAGGGCCACCAGCACGCCCGCCGCGCACCCGGCCAGGGTGGCCGCGCGGGCGGTGGAGGCGGAGGCCTCGGCCTCCTTGACGGCCCGGGCCGCCTCTTTACTGTTTTCTTCGACCAGCTTGTCCATCTGGCCGAACAGATTGCCCCGGGCCGCCTCGAACTCGGTGGAGGTCAGTCGGCCCAGTTCTCCGAAGATGTCCACGGAGCGCTGCACTTCGGCGCGCATCTCCCGGAAGGCGTCGAAGACCTTCTGGGCGCTGGGGATCATCTCCCGAACCAGCAGGGCCCGGGCTTCGGCCGTCTCGCCCCGGGCCTGGGCCTGCTTGATGCGGGCCACGGCGGCGTGGAAGCGGTCGTGGTGGGGCCTGGCCTCGTTGAGGATGGACGCAAGCTTCGGGTTGCGCGTCGAATAGCCGGAGAGCCACTTGCCGAAGTTGCAGGCGGCGGGGTCTTCGCCGCCCTCGAAGCGCGTGTTCTCCAGAATAAGCTGGGTGGTCTTGGATTCCAGGTTGTAATGGTCGCCCCGGAAGAGCTGCATGCTGGTCATGAGGGCGTCGGGATTGGGCACGTCCACCTGGATGAGCGAACCCGAGAGGGAGACGGCCTTGCCCGCCAGGCGCTCGAAGGCGTCGCTCAGGGGGCCCACGGCCTTGAAGATGTCTTCTTCCCCGGGGCTTTTGGACAGGCCCGCGTAGGCGGCCAGGCTCCGGCGCATCTGGTCCAGCCCGTTCCGGCTTTCGCGCTGGATCGTCTCGCGGCGCTCGTTGTCCAGGAAGGGACTGGCCAGGGAGCGCACCGCGCACGTCGCGGCATTGGCTTCGCTCATGGCGCGCAGGATGTTTTCGGCGCCCGGCAGGTGCACCGAGCCCAGGTCCATGGCGTTGTCCGTGACGTTGCCGATCTGGCGCAGGGCGACGAGCCCCACGGCCAGGGCCACAAGGGCGGTGCAGACGAACCCGCCGATGAGCTTCACCGGCAATTTCACGTTTTTCATGGCGCTCTCCTGAAGTGCGGCTGAGGAGCGGTCGCGGGACCGGCTGGCGGTCAACCAGGAATTTATAGTCGGAATCGGCAGGACTCGTAAAGTCCATAGGGTCGCGAAGCGTTCCAACCCCGGAGGAATCGTGATTTTCCCGCGAAACCCCGCGAGGTTCCTTCCCATTCCGGGAGGGTTTGTGTAGTGTCTGGCCAGTATCAAAAAACCATCCGTCCGCCTGGAGCGAGCCCATGATCAACGTGAACATGAAGTCCCTGTTGTCCAAGCTCAACGCCTTCTGCACCAGCACGCTGCACAACGCCGCCGGGCTCACGGTTTCGCGCGCGCAGTACGAGGTGACGGTCGAGCACTTCCTGCTCAAGTGCCTGGAGGACACGGGCTCCGACATCCCAGTGATCCTGCGCGCGGGCGGCGTGGACGGCGGACGCCTCGCGGCCGGGCTCACGGACTCCCTGGAGGATCTGAAGACCGGCAACGCCGGAAAGCCCACCTTCTCGCCGCTCCTCATCGAACTCATCGAGGACGCCTGGGTGGTGGGCTCCGTGGACCTGGGCGATTCGCGCGTGCGCTCCGGCGCGCTGCTCCTGGCCTTCCTGGCCCGGCCCAACTTCTACGGCTCCGGCCCCTACCTGGACCTTTTGTCCACCCTGAACCGCGAGACCCTGCTCAAGGACTTCTGGAACGCCACCAAGGCCTCCTCCGAGGCGGCCCAGGCCACGGCAGGCCCCATGGCCCCGGCGGGAGCGCCCGGCGCGGCCCCCTCGGGCGAGGGCTCCTTCATCGCCCGCTTCTGCCAGGATTTCACCGCCAAGGCCAAGGCCGGGGGCATCGACCCCGTGTTCGGCCGCGACGGAGAAATCCGCCAGATCGTGGACATCCTGGCCCGGCGGCGCAAGAACAACCCCATCCTCGTGGGCGACCCCGGCGTGGGCAAGACCGCCGTCATCGAGGGCCTTGCGCTGCGCATCGCCCTGGGCGACGTGCCCGAGTCGCTTGCGAACGTCACGCTCATCAACCTGGACATGGGCCTGCTGGAAGCGGGCGCGGGCATGAAGGGCGAGTTCGAGAACAGGCTGCGCGGCGTCATCAGCGAGGTGAAGGCCAGCGAGAAGCCCATCATCATGTTCATCGACGAGGCCCACACCCTGGTGGGCGCGGGGGGGCAGGCGGGCGGCTCCGATGCGGCCAACCTGCTCAAGCCCGCCCTGGCGCGCGGCGAGCTGAAAACCTGCGCCGCCACCACCTGGAGCGAATACAAGAAATATTTCGAGAAGGACCCCGCCCTGGCCCGGCGCTTCCAGATGGTGAAGCTCGACGAGCCCAGCGTGGAGTCCGCCACGCTCATCCTGCGCGGCCTGCGCGACAGCTACGAGAAGAGCCATAACGTGGTGATCCGCGACGACGCCATCAAGATCTGCGCCGAGTACGCCGACCGCTACATCGCCGCGCGCTTCCTGCCCGACAAGGCCATCGACCTGCTGGACACCTCCTGCGCCCGCGTGAAGGTGGACCTCACGGCCAAGCCCGCCGTGCTGGAGGACGCCGAGCGCTCCATCCAGGCCCTGGAGCGCGAGAAAAAGGCCATCGAGCGCGACAAGGACAACCGCATCCCCGTGGACGAGGAGCGCCTGGCCCAGGTGACGGCCCTCATCGAGGAGAACACCAGGAAGGCCGCCGACCTCACCGTCGCCTGGGAGAAGGAGAAGGAGGCCGCCCACAAGGTGCTGGAGATCCGCGCCAAGGTCCACGAGGCCCAGGGCGACGACAAGGCCGCCCTGGAAAAGGAGCTCGACGAGGCCGACGCGGCCCTCAAGGCCCTCCAGGGCGAAACGCCCATGATCCAGATCGAGGTGAACCCCGACCTGGTGGCCCAGGTGGTCTCGGACTGGACCGGCATCCCCATGGGCAAGGTGGCCCGCGACCAGGCCGCCACCATCGCCAACCTGGAAGACCGCATCAAGAAGCGCATCAAGGGCCAGGACATGGCCCTGGACGTGGTGACCCAGGTGATCAAGGCCGCCAAGTCCGGCATCAAGAACCCCGACCAGCCCATGGGCGTGTTCCTGCTGGTGGGTCCCTCGGGCACCGGCAAGACCGAGACCGCCCTGACCCTGGCCGACATCCTCTTCGGCAGCGAGCGCAACGTGGTCTCCATCAACATGAGCGAATTCCAGGAAAAGCACACGGTGTCGCGCCTCATCGGCTCGCCCCCGGGCTACGTGGGCTACGGCGAGGGCGGCATGCTCACCGAGGCCGTGCGCCAGCACCCCTATTCCGTGGTGCTCCTGGACGAGACCGAGAAGGCACACCCCGACGTGCTCAACCTCTTCTACCAGGTGTTCGACAAGGGCATGCTCTCCGACGGCGAAGGCAAGGAGATCAACTTCAAGAACACGCTCATCATCCTCACCTCCAACCTGGCCACCGACGTGATCCAGGAGATGACCAAGGACGGCGCGCAGGTCCCCTACGACGCCGTGCTCTCGGCCGTGCGCCCCATCCTCTCGCAGTATTTCAAGCCCGCCCTCCTGGCGCGCATGAGCGTGGCCCCCTACGTGAGCCTCTCGCCCGACGCCATGAAGGACATCGTGGTGCTCAAGCTCGACAAGCTGGCCAAGATGCTCCTGGACAACAACAAGATGAAGATGACCTACACCCCCAAGGTGGTGGAGGCCGTTGTCGCCCGCTGCACCGAGGTGGAGACCGGGGCGCGCAACATCGAGTACATCCTCAACGGCAACATCCTGCCGCGCATGTCCCAGGAGATCCTGGGGCACATGACCTCGGGGGGCCTCCCGGCCTCCGTGGCCCTGGACGTGGGCGAGGACGGCGCCTTCACCATGGACTTCGCCTGATTCCCCCCCGGGTCGCGCCGGTCCTCCGTCTCCCGGCGGACCGGCTCGACCTGCCGGGCGTCTTCGTAAGCTCTTGCACGCCCCCGTCTTTCCGGCATCCGTCCCGCTCGCACCCACCGGCAACCGTTCATCCAGTCGTTCCGGCGTCTCGCGCCCACCGGCGCGGCCGTTGGCCGGACGCCCGGCCAGCGCGCCCGCGCCAGGCACTCCCGAGACCCTCTGAAGCCCAGCCCTCCCTTGCCGGTCTGTTTTTTCCTTTTGACGCCGCACGCCGATCCGTAGGATAATCATCGTGTCCGGAGGTACTCCCAAGGCTCCGGCGTTCCGGACATCACAAAATGAAGTTTACCGCAGTGCTCTCGCTCCTCCTCTTGCTTCTCGCGGCGTCGGCGGACGTGGGCGCGGCCGCCGCGCCCTCGCCGGAGACGCCCCAGATCTTCGTCCTGCATTCCTACCATCCGGGGTTCGCCCGCACGGACGGGCTCCAGCGCGGGCTGGCGGAGTCCCTCTCCGGGGACGGCCTGAACCCCAGGATGGTCGTGGAATACCTGGACGCGGCCCGGCTTGCCCCGCTGCGCGGCTACGAGAGCATTCTGGACGCCAAGCGCTACGCCATCCTCACCATGACGGCCGTCGCGCGGCCCAGGGCGGCCGTGGTCACCGACTGGCAGGCCCTGGAATTCTGGCACGCCAACCGCGAGTCCATGGCCCCGGGCGTCCCCGTTGTGGCCTGCGTCCTGGGCGGCGTCGTGCCCCGCTGGTTTTTGGACATGCCGGACACCGCAGCCGTGGTGGAGCGACTGGCCCTCAAGGAGACCGCGGCCCTGGCCCGCAAGCTCAGCCCCAGGGCGGACAAGCTCCTGATCCTGGGAAGCGCGGCCAACTACTTCAAGGCCATCCAGGACATGGTGGACGCAGAACTCCCGGCGCTCTCCGAGACCCTGCAGGTGGAGGTTTTCAAGGAGACCGCCATCCAGGCAGTGGAGGCGCGGCTGGCCAGCCTGGATAAAAGCTGGATCGTCCTTGCCGTGGGACGCCCCGAGGAGAACGGGCGGCCGCTCACCTCCGCCGAGGCCGCGCGGCGGCTTTCCCAGGCCAGCCCCGCGCCGCTCTACGCCGCCTGGGGCTCCTGGATGGGCCACGGCCCCGTGGGCGGGCGGGTGCTCTACGCCGAGGACCAGGGACGCATGGCCGGGGAGATCGTCCGGGACCTTCTCAAGGGGCGCGACGTGGCCTCCATGGACCGCTACCGCGAGGACACCGGGCGCTGGGTGTTCGACCACGCCGCCCTTGTCCGTTTCGGGTTGGACGCCTCGCTCCTGCCCCTGGGCAGCCAGGTGCTCAACGCGCCGGTGGGGCTCTACGCCACCAACCCGCAGCTGGTGTGGGCCTACTGCCTCGTCACGGCGCTTCTGGCCGTAGTGGCCGGCGTGCTGTGGTTCCACGCGGCCAGGATGCGCCGCGCCCAGGCCCAGGTGGCGGACCAGATCAACCTCGTGTCCTCGCTCATGGAGGCCATCCCCACGCCCTTGTTCTACAAGGACGCCGACGGGATCTACCTGGGCTGCAACAGGGCCTTCGTGGAGTGGTCCGGGCTCACGCGCGAGGACCTGCTGGGCCGCACCGTGCACGAGGTCTTCCCCCGCGCCCAGGCCGACGTGTTCAAGGCCAAGGACGACGAACTCCTGGCCGCCGGGCCGGTGCAGATCTACGAGTTCGTGAAGTCCACGCCCAAGGGCGAGCGGCACATTCGCTTCCACAAGGCCCTCTACAAGGCGGGCGACGGCTCCACGGCGGGTCTGGTGGGGGTCATCGCAGACTTCACCGACATCTGGACCGCCGAACGCGAGCTGGAGCGCGCCAGCGAATACCTGCGGGCCATCTTCGACTCTTCGCCCTCGGCGCTGGTCTGCGTGGACGCCCGGGGCCTGGTGACCAGGGTCAACGCCAAGGCCCGGGCCATCTGCCCGGAATGCGTTCCCGGCGCCGACAGCCGCCAGCTGCCCGGCCTGGGAAGCCTTGTCGGCCACGCCCTGCGCGCCATCGAGGAGGGACGCCCCCTGGAGCTGCCCCGCGAGGTGGAGCGCAAGGGCGGCACGGTGACCGCACGCGACGTGATGATCTACCCCGTGCAGGCCTCCGGGGTCCGCGAGGCCGTGGTCCGCATCGACGACGCAACCGAAAGCCACCGCATGCTCGAGGTGCTCGCCCAGTCCGAGAAGATGATGAGCGTGGGCGGGCTGGCGGCGGGCATGGCCCACGAGATCAACAATCCCCTGGGCGGCATCATGCAGAGCGCCCAGGTGGTGATCACGCGCATCCGTCCGGACCTCCCCGTGAACCTCAAGGCCGCCGAGGCGGCGGGCTGCTCCATGGACGGCGTCCAGGAGTACCTTGCCCGCCGAGACATCCCTGAACTCCTGGAGAACCTGCGCGCCTCGGCCAAGAGGGCGGCGACCGTGGTCTCCAACATGCTGGAGTTCAGCAAGCGCAGTTCCTCGGCCTGGCTCCCCGTGGAGCTCAACGAGCTGGTGGAAAGGGCCGTGCTCCTCTGCCTGCAGGACTACAGCCTCGCAGACGGCTACGGTTTCAAGCGCATCACGCTGGTCCGGGAGTTCGACCACGGCAACCCCGCCGTGCCCTGCTCCAGCCAGCAGATCCAGCACGTGCTCTTCAACATCCTGCGCAACGCCGCCCAGGCCCTGGCCGAGAGCCGCGCGCCGGACCCCGTCATCATCCTGCGCACCTGGATGGACGCCGACAACGGCTACATCGGGATCGAGGACAACGGCCCAGGCATGGACGACGCAGCCCGGCGCAAGGTCTTCGAGCCCTTCTACACCACCCGGCAGACGGGCGCCGGCACGGGGCTCGGACTCTCGGTCTCCTACTTCATCGTGAGCGAGAACCATGGCGGCGAAATCGCCCTGGATTCCGAACCCGGCAGGGGCTCGCGCTTCACCATCCGCCTGCCCAGGCGCAACCGGGCGGCCGACTGACCCCGGCGCGTCGCGCAACGAACTCACTGGCGCGTTGACCGCTCCCGCCGCCTTCGCGTATCAGGCGGCAAGCGTCCTCCGCGAAACGACAATGATACTCGACCTTTTCAAGAAGAAGGGGCCGGCCCTCGACGAAACCTCCCGCCAGGTGCTGGAACAGGCCCTTGTCCAGCGCGCCAAGATGGACCTGATTTTCGAGGAGTCCGCCACCAGCATCAAGGACCTGAGCTGCGCGGTGAACACCATCGGGGAGGACCGGCTGTATCTCGATCTGTACGGCCTGCGCCAGCCGGGCAACTTCGCCGGACGCTACTTCAGCTGCTTCTTCCGCATCCGGGAGGGCAAGGGCGTGGGCTACTACGGCTTCCGGGCCAAGGCCCTGGGCGTGCGCCAGGCCAGGACGGGCGGCCTGGTGCTGGAAGCCCAGCACCCCGCCAAGGTGGAGCGCTCCCAGCGCAGGCGCAGCATGCGCGTGCGCGCGGACCTGGCCTGGTTCGAGGATCTGCGCCTCTGGGAGGGCGGCAAGCTCGCCGCGCCCGCCCCGGAAGAAGCCATCATGGACCTGGAGTTCTTCCGGCAGGGCAAGCTCTGTCGCCTGGAGAACCTCTCCGCCGGGGGCTTGGGCCTGCACGTGCGCCGCATCTTCTGCACAGAGAACGCCTTCTGCCCCACCGGCCACGAGGAATACACCCTGCGCCTGCGCTTCCTCCAGGCAGTGCGCAACCAGCCCCGCGAGCTGTGGCTCTCCGGGCGCACCGTGCGCCTCGTGGAGGACCGCGTCAGCAAGGACCTGGACATCGGCCTGGAGTTCGTCCACGTGGGCCGCGCCGATCCCGCCTCGGGCGAAATCCTCTGGACTCCCGTTCGCGACAACGTGGCCGAAGAGCTCATGACCCGCGTCTTCGAGTGGCACGCCGCCCTCTTTCGCGAACGCGGCGAGCAGTAGCGGCGCACCGCTCCTCTTCCCTCGATCCCTGAACAGCCAGGGTGGACGCGCGGGGGCCGTTGTGGCCCACGCCGTCGGAAGCGGCCCCTCCCTGGGCGTTTTGCGTTTTCGTCCGCGCGGCCAGGGAGTGCGCGCCGGTGCCCCTCTTCCCGGCCAGCGGCGAGCGTTGCCGCGTCCCGCTCCCGCCGTTTGGGGCGGCGACACGGAAGTGGCTTTCGGCGGACGGCATTGCGCACCGTCACGAGATGGTCTACACGCATAGGTATGTTCTCCTCAGGAGGCGACACGCCATGAACATGAAAGAGATCCGGGACAAGGCCAGGGACGTGAACCTCAAGATCGCCGTGGGCTGGACCAAGACCACCGCCGTGCGGGCCATCCAGGTGGCCGAGGGCTACGAGGCCTGCTTCGGCAGGGGCCTCTTTTCGGTCTGCGGCCAGCCCGACTGCTGTTTCAGGACCGACTGCGAGAAGATCCCCGGCGAGCAGTAGCCTGCCGGGCCGCGTGCACGAACGGGCTCGCTCCCCCCGGAACCGGGTTTCGGTCGCCCCCCGTGCCGGGGCGCGCCGCCCGACGCCCGGGCCGCGAACGGCGCTCCCTGCCGGGCGCCTCCGGTCTTTCCGTGGGGGCGCAAGAGTCCTGCCTGAACAGGCCCAGGCCATCCGCCGTCCGCTCGGCGCCGCCCCGGACCACGTCGGCGGGAGTCCCCCGCAAACATGACCCTGACCATCGCCTTACGCAACCTCCTGCACGACAAGGTGCGCCTTGTGGTCACGCTCACGGGCGTGGTCTTCGCGGTGGTGCTCATCGCGGTGCAGGCCGGGCTCTTCGTGGGCTTCACCACGGCCACCTCCTCCGTCATCGACAACACCCGCGCCCAGTACTGGATCTGCGCGCGCGGCATGCGCAACTTCGACGTTACCTCCCCTCTGCCCCAGAAGGCCTTCCACCAGACGCTCTCCACCCCCGGCGTGGCCGAAGCGCGCCGCCTTGTGGTGCAGTTCGCCAACTGGAAAAAGCCCAACGGCGGTTTCGAGTCCGTGGAGGTGGTGGGCTACGAGGCCGCCTCGGACATGGGCGGCCCCTGGAACGTGGTGGAGGGCGACGCCGCGCACCTCGCCGTGCCCGACACCGTGGCCGTGGACGAGGTCTACCGCGCCAAGCTGGGCGTCGCGCGCCTGGGCGAACAGGTGGAGGTGAACGGCCACCGCGTCCGGGTGGCGGCCTTCACCCGGGGCATCCGCTCCTTCACCACGTCGCCCTATATCTTCTGCACGCTGCCCATCGCCCAGACCTTGTGCAACCTGCGGGAGGGTCGCTTCACCTACGTGCCGGTGGACGC